>JAYSVE010000672.1:0-8203 GCA_043718725.1 Methylibium sp. | reverse complement strand
TGAAGCACTACGAAAACGTGCTGGGCATGAAGGTGACGATGCAGGACAAGGCCGGCAACGTGTACCTCAAGTGTTGGGACGAGTGGGACAAATACTCGGTCATCCTGACGCCGTCGGACCAGGCCGGCCTGAACCATGTGGCCTTCAAGGTGCGCCGCGACACCGATCTGGATGCGCTGCAAAAGAAGATCGAGGCCTTCGGCATCAAGACCAGCGTGCTGCCCGAGGGCACCCTGCCTGCCACCGGCCGCATGCTGCAGTTCAACCTGCCCAGCGGGCATGACATGCGCCTGTACGCCATGAAGGAGTGCGTGGGCACCGATGTCGGCTCCACCAACCCCGACCCGTGGCCCGACGACATCAAGGGTGCCGGCTCGCACTGGCTAGACCATGTGCTGCTGATGTGCCCGTTCGATCCCGGCCAGGCCCTCAACAAGGTGGCCGAGAACACGAAGTTCTTCATCGAGGTGCTGGACTTCTTCCAGACCGAACAGATCACCGTGGGCCCGGGCGGCGCGTTCCAGTTGGCTTCGTTCCTGTCGTGCTCCAGCAAGCCGCACGACATCGCCTTCGTCGGCGCGCCCACCGCTGGGCTGCACCACATGTCGTTCTTCCTCGACTCGTGGCACGACATCCTGAAGGCCGGCGACGTGATGGCCAAGAACAAGGTGCGCATCGATGTGGCACCCACACGCCACGGCATCACGCGCGGCGAGACGATCTATTTCTTCGACCCTTCCGGCAACCGCAACGAAACCTTCGCCGGCCTGGGCTACCAGGCGCAACATGATCGGCCGGTGACGACCTGGACCGAAGACGAGGTGGCGCGCAGCATCTTCTATCACACGGGTGTGCTGCCCGAGACCTTCACCACCGTCTACACCTGAGCCCGGCGCACAGCCCGGCGCCGCCATCGCGGCGCCGGGCCTGCGGCAATGAACGCAAGAGCATGAAACAAATCCACAACTTCATCAACGGCGAGTACACCGCCAGCGACCGAAGCTTCGACAAACGCTCGCCGGTCACCGGCCTGGTGATCGCGCAAGTTCACGAGGCCGGCCGCGCCGAGGTCGACGCGGCCGTCGCCGCGGCCCGCGCGGCGCTCCATGGCCCGTGGGCTCGAATGACCGTGGCGGAGCGGGTCGAGCGCCTGCACGCGGTGGCCGACGGCATCACCCGCCGCTTCGACGACTTCCTGGCCGCCGAATGCGAAGACACCGGCAAGCCGATGAGCCTGGCGCGGCACCTCGACATCCCGCGCGGCGCGGCCAACTTCAAGATCTTTGCCGACGTGGTGAAGAACGTGCCGACCGAGTTCTTCGAGCTGGCCACGCCCGACGGCCGCGGCGCCATCAACTACGGCTACCGCTCGCCGGTGGGCGTGGTCGGCGTGATCTGCCCGTGGAACCTGCCATTGCTGCTGATGACGTGGAAGGTCGGCCCGGCGCTGGCCTGCGGCAACACCGTGGTCGTCAAGCCATCGGAAGAAACGCCGCAGACCGCGGCGCTGCTCGGCGCGGTGATGAACGAGGCCGGCATTCCCAAGGGCGTCTACAACGTCGTGCACGGCTTCGGCCCCGATTCGGCGGGCGAGTTCGTCACCACCCACCCGCAGGTCGACGCGATCACCTTCACCGGCGAAACCCGCACCGGCGAAGTCATCATGAAAGCCGCCGCCAAGGGCGCGCGCCCGGTGAGCCTGGAGATGGGTGGCAAGAACGCGGCCATCGTCTTCGCCGACTGTGATTTCGACGCCGCGATCGACGGCACGCTGCGCTCGGTGTTTGCCAACTGCGGCCAGGTCTGCCTGGGCACCGAGCGGGTCTATGTCGAGCGGCCGATCTTCGAGAAGTTCGTCCTGGCCTTGAAGCACGGCGCGCAAGCCCTCAAGCTCGGCCCGCCGGACGATGCGGCCACCGGCATGGGCCCGCTCATCAGCCAGGAACACCAGGCCAAGGTGCTGTCGTATTACCGCGTCGCCGTCGCCGAAGGCGCGACCGTCGTCACCGGCGGCGGCGTGCCGGCCATGCCGCAGGGGCTGGCCGGCGGCGCGTGGGTGGAGCCGACGATCTGGACCGGCCTGCCCGAGACCGCGCGCGTGATCAAGGAAGAAGTGTTCGGCCCGTGCTGCCACATCGCCCCCTTCGACGCGGAAGAAGAAGTCCTCGCCAAGGCGAACGACAACGACTACGGCCTGGCCACTTCGATCTGGACCCGCGATCTGGCGCGCGCCCACCGCATGGCGCAGCGCATGCAGGTCGGCCTGGCCTGGGTCAACAGCTGGTTTCTGCGCGACCTGCGCACGCCGTTTGGCGGAGCCAAGCAATCGGGCATCGGGCGCGAGGGCGGCGTGCATTCGCTGGAGTTCTACACGGAGCTGAAGAATGTCTGCATCAAGCTCTGACAACCCCGAGCTTGCCAAGTCGGTGCTGGCCAGCGGCATCCGCACCAACGTCCACGACCTCGGCCAGGGCCCACCGGTGATGCTGGTGCACGGCTCCGGGCCGGGCGTGTCGGCCTGGGCCAACTGGCGTCTGGTGATGCCCGAATTGGCCAGGCAGGCGAGGGTGATCGCCCCCGACATGGTGGGTTTCGGCTTCAGCGACCGCCCGGCGAATCAGCGCTACGACATGGACACCTGGGTCGCGCAGGCCATCGGCGTGCTCGATGCGCTGGACATCGCCCGCACCGACCTGGTCGGCAATTCCTTCGGCGGCGCGCTCGCGCTGGCGCTGACGATCCGCCACCCCGAGCGGGTGCGCCGCCTGGTGCTGATGGGCAGCGTCGGCGTGCCGTTTGCCATCACCCCCGGCCTGGACGCCGTGTGGGGCTACACGCCGTCGCTGGAAGGCATGCGCGGCCTGCTCGACATCTTTGCGCACGACCGGCGCCTGGTCACCGACGAGCTCGCCAGGCTGCGCTACGAGGCCAGCATCCGGCCTGGCTTCCAGGAATCGTATGCCGCGATGTTCCCGGCGCCGCGCCAGCGCTGGGTCGATTCGATGGCCAGCCGCGAGCAGGACATTCGCCGCATCGCCCACGAGACCCTGGTGATCCACGGGCGCGAGGACCAGGTGATCCCGCTCGCGAACTCGACCACGCTGGCCCACTGGATCGCGCACGCCCAACTGCATGTGTACCCGCGCTGCGGCCACTGGACACAGATTGAACATGCGGCCCGCTTTGCGCGCCTGGTCGCCGACTTCCTCGGCGAAGCCGGCCCCGACGAACCCCACCCTTTGTAGGCACGCGCGATGGAAAAAAACCTGATCGAGCAACTCGGCGACGAGCTCTACGACGCGATGAAAAACCGCCGCGTCGTGGACCCGCTGACCAGCCGCTACCCGGACATCGACCTCCAGGACGCCTACGCCATCCAGCAGCGCATGATGGCGCGGCGCATCGGCGCCGGCGAGCGCGTGATCGGCAAGAAGATTGGCGTCACCAGCAAGGCGGTGATGAACATGCTGGGCGTCTACCAACCCGACTTCGGCTACCTCACCGACGCGATGGTCTACAACGAAGGCGAGGCGATTCCCGCCGAAACGCTGATCCAGCCCAAGGCCGAAGGCGAAATCGCCTTCGTGCTGAAGAAATCGCTGAAGGGCCCCGGCGTCACCGCCGCCGACGTGCTGGCGGCCACCGACGGCGTGATGGCCTGCTTCGAGATCGTCGATTCGCGCATCAAGGACTGGAAGATCAAGATCCAGGACACGGTGGCCGACAACGCCTCCTGCGGCGCCTTCGTGCTCGGTGACCGGCTGGTCGACCCGCGCACCGTCGACCTGGGCACCTGCGGCATGGTGCTTGAGAAAAACGGCGAGATCGTCGCCACCGGCGCGGGCGCCGCCGCCCTCGGCGCACCGGCCAACGCCGTGGCCTGGCTGGCCAACACGCTGGGCCGGCAGGGCGTCGGGCTCGAAGCCGGCGAAGTGGTGCTGTCCGGGTCGCTCGCCATCATGGTGCCGGTCCAGGCCGGCGACAGCCTGCGCGTGACGATCGGCGGCATCGGCGGCTGCTCGGTGCGCTTCGTCTGACCGGCCCTCTGAACGATGGCAACTCCAGGAGCATTCGACATGAAAAAAATCCACTGCGCGCCGCTGCGCCAGGCGGCTTGAGGGGCAATCGATGGCACTCGACAAGAACACCATCGCCGGCCTGGCCGAGCACCTGGAAAGCTGCC
The DNA here is from genome assembly GCA_043718725.1 of Methylibium sp. Lineage (GTDB taxonomy): Bacteria > Pseudomonadota > Gammaproteobacteria > Burkholderiales > Burkholderiaceae_C > LGRD01. The sequence continues at coordinate 4,020 of JAYSVE010000672.1, read as the reverse complement.
AACTGCAGGCGCGCGACACCGCCAAGATCACCGACGACCACCCCGCCATGGACTGGGACGACGCCTATGCGGTGCAGGACGAAATCCTGCGCCGCAAGCTGGCTCGCGGCGCCCGCGTGGTCGGCTACAAGGCCGGCCTCACGTCACACGCCAAGATGAAGCAGATGGGCATCGCCACGCCGGTGTTCGGTTTCCTGGTCGACGAGTTCGTCGTGCCCGAGGGCGCCGGCGTCAAGACGAGCGAGCTGATCCATCCCAAGGTCGAGCCCGAGATCTGCTTCGTCACGCTCCGCGAACTGCGCGGCCCGGGCTGCCACATCGGCGCCGTGCTCGCCGCCTGCGACTTCGTGTTGCCCGGCATCGAAGTCATCGACAGCCGTTACCGCGACTTCAAGTTCGACCTGAAGAGCGTGGTTGCCGACAACACCTCGGCCGCGCGCTTTGTCGTCGGTGGCCGCATCGCGTCGGCGCGCGACATCGACCTGCGCACGCTGGGCATGGTGTTTGAGAAAAACGGCGAGCCGGTCGCCTTCGGTGCCGGTGCCGCGGTGCTGGGCCACCCGGCCGCGGCGGTGGCCATGCTCGTCAACCACCTCGGCCGGCGCGGCCAGGCGCTGCCGGCCGGCAGCCTGGTGATGTCGGGCGGCATCACCGAGGCGGTGGCCATGCAAGCCGGCGATCACGTCACGCTGCGCATGCAGCACCTGGGCAGCGTCTCGCTGCGATTCACCTGATACAACCCACCACAGGAGTTGCCATGCCGTTCGCACAGATCTACATGCTCGAGGGCCGGACCGAAGAGCAAAAACGCAGCGTGATCGAAAAGGTCACGCAGGCCCTGCACGAAGCCGTCGGCGCGCCGAAAGAAACGGTGCGCGTCTGGATCCACGACGTGCCCAAGACCAACTGGGGCATTGCCGGGCAAACGGCAAAGGACCTCGGGCGCTGATGGATTGATGCCACACGACCCGGCGCTTGGAGGTCGATGCCCGCCGGGTCTATGCTCGGCCGCATTGCAAACTTCTTCGGAGTTCGACATGGGCTGGTTTTCGAAGTCAAACGAAGGCTTTTTTCTCGCGACCGTGGTGCCCCATGGCGAAGGTGCGCGGGTCGACAAGTTTCTCGGTGTGGTCAACGGTGAGGCCATCATCGGCGCCAACATCTTTCGCGACCTGTTCTCGACGGTGCGCGATGTGGTCGGCGGCCGCGCCGGGGGCTACGAGCGGGCGCTGTCCGGTGCGCGCGACGCGGCGCTGGAAGACATGATGGCCGCTGCCAAGGAGCTCGGCGCCGACGGCATCGTCGGCATCGATTTCGACTACGAAGTGCTGGGCGAAACCAACGGGATGATGATGGTGGCCGTCAGCGGAACCGCGGTGAAGATGGCCTGAGCCTGGCCGTCGGTACCCGGCGGCCGGGCGCGGCTCAGGCGCTCAGCAAGCCCTTGGTTTCGATGAACGCAATGACCTCGGCCAGCCCGGCCTGGGTCTTCAGGTTGCTCATCACGAACGGCCGCGCGCCGCGCATGCGCTTTGTGTCGGCCGCCATCACCTCCAGGCTGGCGCCCACATAGGGCGCGAGGTCGGTCTTGTTGATGACGAAGAGGTCGCTCTTGGTGATGCCGGGGCCGCCCTTGCGCGGGATCTTCTCGCCGGCGGCGACGTCGATCACGTAGATCGTCAGGTCGCTCAGTTCGGGGCTGAAAGTGGCTGCCAGGTTGTCGCCGCCGCTCTCGATGAAGACGATGTCGGCGTCGGGAAACTTCTCCAGCATGCGGTCCACCGCTTCGAGGTTGATCGACGCGTCTTCACGGATGGCGGTGTGCGGGCAGCCGCCGGTTTCGACACCCATGATGCGGTCGGCCTCCAGTGCGCCGGCGACGGTGAGCAGGCGCTGGTCTTCCTTGGTGTAGATGTCGTTGGTGACGACGACCAGGTCGTAGCGATCGCGCATCGCCTTGCACAGCATTTCGACCAGCGTGGTTTTGCCCGAGCCGACCGGGCCGCCGATGCCGACACGCAAGGGGGGAAGCTTCTTGCTGCGGTTCGCGATCGAGTGCAGGTGGTTCATGGCGGCTCGCTTGGGTTGAAGGCGGAGGTCGAGTGTATCGAGCGCGGCTTGCCGCCCATCGCGGTGGTCGATGGGCCGTCGATCTGGATGTTGCCCGCCACGGGGCGGCGCTTTTCAGGATCGGAACAGGCGCGAATACTGCGTTTCGTGCTGCGCCGACAGGATGGCCAGCATCGGCGTGAAGGCCTGGCGCTCGCTGTCCATCAACCCCATCGCGTGGTCGACGGCGGCGGGGATTTGCTCGGCCAGCGCCGCCAGGATGCGCTGGCCCGCGTTCTGCCCCAGTGGCACCGTCTTGAGCGCGGCCTGCACCATGTTCTCGGCCCAGCCGAAAGCAAAGCTGAGCAGCGCTTCGCGCAGCGGCGCGCCGGTTTGCGCGGTGGCCAGCGCAAAGGCCACCGGCCAGGTTGGCGCCGGCTTGAGCGCTTCGAGCGCCGCAACTCGGGCATCGGCGACGCCACGATTTTTCAACCACGCCACCAGAGAGCGGCCCATCTGCTCGGTCTGCTGGCGCAGCTCGCTCGATTCGCGCGTGGCGCCGACCCAGGCATTCAGCTCGGTGATGGTGGCGAGGTCACCGCGCCGCCACGCGCCGAACGCCTTGCTCAGCAGCGCCAGTTCGCTGCGCGCCAGGCTCAGGTGCAACTGGTCCTGCAGCCAGCGGCTGGCCTGCGACTCATTGCCGACCAGACCGGCGTCGATGGCGGCCTCCAGTCCCTCCGAGTAGCTGAAGCCGCCCACCGGCAAGGCCGGCGAGGCGAGCCACATCAGCTGCAACAGCGACGCGGCCGTGACGGCGGGGCGGTGCGGCGGCTTGGCGGGCCGCTTCAATGCGCGTGGCCCTGATCGTGGCCGTGATCGTGATCGTGATCGAGATCGTGATTACAAGCGGGCCCGTGCACATGCGGCGCCGCGGCGGCCTTCGCGGCCACCGGGGCCGGCGCATGGGCATGGGCCGGGGCGTCGGCGTGCGCATGCGCATGGCCATGACCATGGCCGCCCGCGGCATACGCGCCGGCTTCGGGCTCGAAGGCCTCAATGGTGTCGTTCACGATCAGGTGCCGTTGGCGCAGCATGTCGGCGAGCACATGGTCAGGCTCCAGCAGCAGCCGGTCGGGGCGCAACTCCAGTTGCACGTGGCGGTTGCCCAGGTGGTAGGCGGCACGCAGCAGGTCGAACGCCGAGCCATGCTCGGGGCAATGCGTCACCGCCAGCAGCGGCTGCGGCGCGGCGATCACGCGCACCAGCGAGCCGTCCTCGGCCACCAGCAAGTCGCCGCCACGCAGCATCGTGCCGCGCGGCAGGAACACGCCCAGCGCGCGGCCCAGGCTGTCGGTGGTGTCGAAGCGGCTTTTTTGGCGCACGTCCCAGTCGAGCTCGATGGTCGCGGCGCGCTTGACCAGCGCGCTGGCAACGCCACGGGCCTGGGGCAGGAGTTTGTTGATGGTGAGCATGGTGGGAACCTTGGTTGGGCCGATGGATTGTCGGGTCGGCGCGTCTGCGACATCGGCGTACACCCGAACGGTGGCATCGATAAAGCTTCGCACGCTCGCTCATTTTGTCTCGATTGAATGGTCAGCACTTGAGCCAGCCGGCTGTGCGAGCTGTTCATCGACTGCCAAAGCCAGCTTCAAGACAATCTGCACGCAAGCAGTGCCCTCAGTCTGTGTGTTCGATGGGTTCGGCGTCAAGACCGAACGCGCCTGGCGCCGGCAGCCGCTTGCTCAGCACCACGCTGCGATACACCTTGCCCGGCCATTGCACCCACCCCACCGGCTGATAGCCGTTGCGGGTGTACAGATCAATCAGATGGGTGGCCGCCTCAGCCGTGTCCATCGCCAGTTCGGCGAAGCCGTTTTGCCCGGCCCACCGTTCGGCGCGCTGCAGCAGCGCCCGGCCGATGCCGCTGCCCTGGTGGCCGGGATCGACCGCGAACTGGTGCACCGCCGC
>JAYSVE010000671.1:0-8226 GCA_043718725.1 Methylibium sp. | reverse complement strand
CCCCCGCACCCGCTGCGCCCGCGTGATCCCGACTCAATCGCAGGTGCCACGATCGAACACCCGCGCCGAGTTCCGGGCGCTCGATACTGCCTGGCCGGTCTGGCAGTGTCGCCACGTCTCGAAGCGCCGCGACGATCAGTCGCTCATAGCCTAGCCGCTTCGCCGAATTGCTGCTGCGTCCAGGCAAGGATGTCGATGACATCCGCCTGGGCGGCGTCCGACAGGCGGTAGCGAAGCATCAGCTCGCGGTCTTGACCAGCCGGGCGGCACGACGGCCCAACTGCCCGACGAAGTCCTCCAGTTGGTCATCTGCGACATCAGCGTATCGCCCCGCGGAGACATCCGCCCAGCCCTGACGGGCCGCTTGCTTGAGGGCCTTGAGCTTGGCTTGCTCAAGGCGCTCGCGCTCCTCGATGAGGCGCAGTCCTTCACGCAGCACCTCGCTGGCGTTCTGGTAGCGCCCGGACTGCACCAGCGTCTCGACCAGCTCGTGTTGATGTTCGCTCAGCACTACGTTGCGCGTGGGCATGTTGTCGGCTCCGAAAGTGCAGATCAGGCTCGCTGGATCAGGATTGGCAGATTATGCCAATGCCCGTCAAACGCCGACCCGTCAGATGAGTGCTGCGAACTCCGTATGCAGCTTGGTCTGCGGCGCCTGCCATCTGCCCAACCAGCGCGCAAAATCTGCGCCCGGCGGGGGCCTGGCCATGAAGCAGCCCTGCGCTTCGTCGCACCGCAGCGCGCGCAGGAGGGCTTCGCGAGGTGGCTCAGCACCGACGCCAGCGCGTGCAAACCCAGCGTCCCGGGGGCGACATCTCGCCGCCATGGCGTTCTGGGCTAGGATGCCGGCCTGCCCAGTTCAGGGCCGCGCACCTTGGTCCTCTGTGACCCGTGTTCGAAAGACGGCAGCCCATGGTCGATTCGTCGCCTCATCCAACCCACGACCCGGTGACATCGCTGCTGGGTAAAGTGCCATCGATGCTGGCCTACTGGGGGAGCGACCTGCGCTGCCGTTTTGCCAACCAGGCCTACAAGCGCTGGTTTGGTGTCGACCCTCAAGACCTGGTCGGCACATCGCTGCGGGACCTGCTTGGCCCGACGCTTTTTGCGTTGAACGAGCCTCACATATTCGCCGCGCTGAACGGCGAGCCGCAGGAGTTTGAGCGCCTGGTCCCGGGGCCCGATGGCGTGGCGAGGTACAGCCTGACGCACTACCTTCCGGATGTGGTCGACGGCGTGGTGGCCGGCTTCGTTGTTCAGGTGACCGAGATCACCCGGCTGCATGAACTCGAGCTCACGCTGCGCGCCGAGATCGCGCAGCGCGAGCGCGCAAACGCCCTGTTGATCAAAAGCGAGAAAGCGCTGCGCCAGGCACAAACGCTCGGGCAGATCGGCAGTTGGGAATGGGATGTGGCGGCGGACATCATCAGTTGGTCGCCCGAGATGTACCGCATCTTCGCCTTCGACCCGACACGCCTGCCGCCCAGCTACGCTGCGCACGCCAGGTTCTACGCTGCGCTCAGTTGGACGCAGCTCGATATGGCTGTGAAGCGCTGCCTCGCCACCGGCGAGCCGTACCGGCTCGAGCTTGAATACCGGCGCTCGGACGGCGCCACCGGGTGGATCGAAGCACGAGGCGAAGCCGCGCGAGATGAGGATGGCAAGGTCATCGCGCTGCATGGCACCGCGCAAGAAGTGACCGCGCAACGCAAGGTTCGGGCGATGCACCTGCACGACAACGTCGTCGCGGAGACGCGACGCGAGTTGCACGTCCAGTTGCGCAAGATTTCCGATCTCGAACGCGCATTGGCTCAGGCGAAGAAGCTCGAAGTGCTGGGCCTCTTGGCCGGCGGTATCTCGCACGACTTCAACAACGTGCTGGCGGCCGTGTCGGGTGCGTTTCACATGCTCAAGCGCAGCGCCCGGGACGAGCGATCCCAAGAGTTCATCGAGCGCGGGCAACGTGGGGTCGAGCGCGCGACCCGCCTGGTCCGGCAGCTGATGGGGTTCGCGCGCACCCAAGCGCTCGATGCCGAGGAACTCGACGTCGGCGAGGCGCTGCACGCCTGCCGCGAGTTGTTGCAGATCACGGCCGGACCGCGCATCCAGCTCACGCTGCAAGCCGAGCGCGGCCATTTTGCCCATGTCGACCCCAATCAACTCGAGGTGGCACTCCTCAACCTGGTCATCAATGCCCGTGATGCCATGCCCACCGGCGGCGAACTGGCGGTCAGCCTTGCGGTTGTCCCCGCGCCAGACCCCGTGCCGGGCGCCCCTGTGAACGCCGGCGCGGTTTGCGTCGTCGTGCGCGACGCCGGGCGCGGCATGGCGCCCGACGTGCTGGCACGCGCTCGAGAGCCCTTCTTCACGACCAAGGGTGCCGGCGAAGGCACCGGGCTCGGCTTGGCGATGGTGAGCGCGTTCGCGCTGCGCTCCGGTGGGCGCTTCAACCTCGACAGCGCCCCAGGGTTGGGCACGACAGCCACCATTTCCCTGCCGCTGCTCGCATCCGACACCCCTCGCACGGCTGCCGCGGTGGCCGAGCCCATCGACTACAGCCTGCACGGCAGCGCGACGGTGCTGGTGGTCGACGACGACGAAATGGTGCGCCTGGTCGCCGTGGGCTACCTCGAGGAGCTCGGCTACACCGTCCTTCAAGCCTCGAACGCGAGCGAGGCGCTCAAGATCGTGAACTCGACCCGCCCCATCTCGCTGGTGCTGAGTGATGTGGCCATGCCAGTGTTCGACGGCATTGATCTCTCCGAGCAGATCGGCAAATCGCGTGGCGGCCTTCCCGTGCTGCTGATGACGGGACATTCAGACCGCCGCCGACTGGTCGGTGAGGAGGTGCTCGACAAACCCTTCACGTTGGCGACGCTGGCGGCGCGCGTGCTTCGCTTGCTGGGTCGTTCGGCCGCACCCGCATCGCGGCTCGCGGCGCGAATCAGGCACCCTGCGTTGCGTTCGCTCTACGCCACCTGGTCGCGGAGCCATAGCGCCGCTGTGCTGCCCCCTGTGGCCGCGCTTGAACTCGAGGCATGCGGCGCTCCCGAGTGCGTCTTTGTGGCCGAGGTCATCGACCTGGCCCCGTTCAGCGTGCGGCGCACCCATGTGGGCGCGGCGTTGCAGCGCTACACCGAGCAGCGCTTGCTCGACGAAGAGGTTTCGGCGGATGACGACAACGCCTTCGGCGGGCTGGAAGCGGCTTATCGAAGGTGCATGCGTCTGCGCGAGCCAAGCTACGAAAACATCCGGTTTCGCCGCGACGACGGCAAGTCGGTGGTCTTCGAACGGCTGCTGTTGCCGTGCGAGGATGTCGCGGCATCAAGTCACCAGTTGGTCGGCATGGTGATCTTTGAGAATTTGCCAGAGGCAACCTGACGATGAGCACCTCACAACTTTCTTTCGACACGCCCGAACTTGCTCAGGCTGTCGAGCGGCTGCGGCCGGCAGACATCGACGCTCTCGACTTCGGCTGTGTGCGCCTTGACGCGAGCGGCTCGGTCGTCTACTACAGCCGTCGGGAAGCGGAACTCTCCGGCCGCAGCGAGCGGCCGGTGCTCGGGCTGAAGTTTTTCGAGACCGTTGCGCCATGCATGAACACGCCGGCCTTCAAGGGGCGCATGGAGAGTGCCATTGACTCGGGAACGCTGGATGCCGAATTCCTGCACATCGGCGATTTTTCTGACCGCAGCCGTGAACTCTGGATTCGCGCGCAGTCCGCGTCCGACGGCGGGGTTTGGCTGTTCCTCCAACGCTGATGGCGCCGCGCAAGGGCAACGATGCCGGGCACCGCGGCGTGTGCTTGGTTAACCGTCATGAACTGTGTCCTGGAGCGGTACTGGCCCTTCAAGCCCGCAGAGCCAGCCGCAACGGCTGGCGTTGCGCCCCGGCAGCCGTGTGCTGCGCCAGCATCAGCACCAGCCTTCGCAGCCCTTCCCAAGGGTCGTTTGGCCAGTCGGGATGTTTGAGGCCCTTGACCAGCCCATCGCACACATGGGCGGCGTGCAGCAACTCCGCCACTGTGGCCGGGGTGAGCTGCGGCACGACACGCTCGAACAGCCGTTCCTTGTCGCCCCAGACCCGCGCTTCGCGCAGCGCCATCGGCAGCGGCTTGCCGGCAGCCAGCGCATCCTTCACCCGCTTGAGCGCGCGAATGTCTTCGGCCAGTGTCCAGTGCACCAGCACGGCAGCCTCGCCTTCGGCCTGCAGGCCGTCGAGCATGCGCAGCGCCCTGGCGACCTGGCCCGACAACACGGCCACGCCGAGCTTGAAGACGTCGTAGCGGGCCACGTTCAGCACGGCGGATTCGATCTGCTCGAAGCTCAACTCGCCTTCGCCGTACAGCAGCCCGAGCTTCTGGATCTCCTGGTGCGCGGCCAGCAGATTGCCCTCGACTCGATCGGCAAAAAAGGCCAGCGCATGCTGCCCGGCTTCCCCGCCCTGGACCCGCTGGCCCTGGCCGGCCAGGCGCTGGGCGATCCACTGCGGCAGCGCTTTGCGGTCGATGGGGTCGACGCGCACCATCAGCCCCGCGCCATCAAGCGCGGTGAACCAGGCGCTGCTTTGCTGGGCGCGGTCCAGCCGCGGCAATTGCACCAGCGTCACCACGTCGTCGCTGAGAGACTGGCAATAGCGTTGCAGCGCCTCGGAGCCGTCCTTGCCGGGCTTGCCGGACGGGATGCGGAACTCGATGAGTTGGCGCTCCGAGAACAGGCTCATCGCCTGCGACGCCCCGAGCAGGCTGCTCCAGTCGAAATGCGCGCCGGCGACGCTGTGCACCTGGCGCTCGGCGCAACCCGAGGCGCGCGCGGCGGCGCGAATCGCGTCGCCCGCTTCTTGCGCCAGCAGCGGCTCGTCGCCCCACACGGTGTACAGCGGGCGCAGGCCGCGCTTGAGCTGGGCGTTGAGTTGATCGGCGCGGATTTGCATGGGGCGGGTCGTGCCGGGCCGCGGGTCAGAGCGCCTGCACCGAAGCCAGCCGGCGCATCACCTGCGCGACGATGTCGCTCTGCATCGCGCGGTACAACAACTGCTCTTCATGCTCCTTGGCCAACGCGGCACTTTCGTTGTAGCTCAGGTCACGGTTGAGCACGATTTCGGTGGTTGGAATCAGCTCCTTGCCGGCGACCGTGCGCAAGCGAAAGCTCAATCGCGCGCGCAACTGCATCTCACGCACCTGGCCCGCCGAGGTGCTGGCGACGACGCTTTTTTCGCGCGCTTCATTGAGGGCCTCGAACACCACCTGCGCTTGTGAGATGCTTTCGACCACCTGCGTGCTCTTGCTCAGGTTGATGTTGACGCGCAACTCCTCGGCCAACGCCGAGCGCGGCCGAAAGCCGCTGAGCTGCACCGTGCCGAAACGCAGCTCCGGCGCGCGCTTGAGTTCGAAACCGCAACCGGCGAGGGTGGCGAGCGAGGTGACAAGAAGCCCGCGTCGCTGCGGCATCAAATGACGACGTTGACCAACCGACCCGGCACCACGATCACCTTCTTCGCGTGCTTGCCGGCGGCAAACTTCAGGAAGTCGGGGCTGGCCAGCGCCGCGGTCTCGATCGTGGCCTTGTTGGCCGCGGCCGCCACGACGATGGCGCCGCGCAGCTTGCCATTGACCTGCAGCATCAGCTCGATCTGCTCCTGCACCAGCGCCGCGTCATCGACAGCGGGCCAGGCCGCGTCGAGCAAGCCGCCCAGCTTGGGTGAGAAATCGAGTTCGTTCCACAGGGACTGGGCGATGTGCGGGGCCACCGGGTACAGCGCTCGCAGCAGCACGCTCATGCCTTCGCGCAGCACGGCGGCGTCACCCGCACCCTCGGCCAGGCGCGCGCCTTCCAGCGCGTTGAGCAACTTCATCGCCCCGGACACGACCGTGTTGTATTGCATGCGTTCGTAGTCGTGGCTGACCTGGCGCAGCAGCACATGCACTTCGCGCCGCAAGTCGCGCGCGCCGGCGCTCATGCCCTCGAACGAAGCCCCCGCGGCGCGGATGCGCGGCTGGTGCTTGACCGCAAACGCCCACAGCCTGCGCAGGTAGCGGAACGACCCTTCGGCGCCCGAGTCGGACCAGGCCGCGCTCTGGTCCGGCGGGCCGGCGAACATCGTGAACAGCCGCGCGGTGTCGGCGCCGAACCTGGCGATGATGTCGCGCGGCTCGACCACGTTGTTCTTCGACTTGGACATCTTCTCGATCCCGCCCAGCGCCACCGGCTGGCCGTCTTCCTTCGCCGTCGCGCCCACCGGTGCGCCCTTGTCGTCATGGCGCACATCGACTTCGCTGGGGTAGAACCAGCGCCGCTTGCCCGCCTCGTCGTCACGGTAGTACGACTCGTTGAGCAGCATGCCCTGGGTGAACAGCTTGGTGAACGGTTCACCGAATTTCACGAGCCCGATGTCGCGCATCGCCTTGGTCCAGAAACGCGCATACAGCAGGTGCAGCACCGCGTGCTCGATGCCGCCGATGTACTGGTCCATGGGCATCCAGTAGTCGTTGCGCGCGTCGACCATGGCCGATTCGCTGCCGGGGCAGCAATAACGCATGTAGTACCAGGCCGAGTCGACGAAGGTGTCCATCGTGTCGGTCTCGCGCCGCGCCGGCCGGCCGCAACCCGGGCAGGGCACGTTCAGGAACGCGGCATGTTTGTTGAGCGGGTTGCCGGTGCCGTCGGGCACCAGGTCAACGGGCAGCAGCACCGGCAAGTCGGCCTCGGGCACCGGCAGCGAGCCGCACCCGGGAGCCCCGGCCCCCGGACTCGTGGACCCGTCGCAGTGGATGATCGGGATCGGCGTGCCCCAGTAACGCTGGCGGCTGATGCCCCAGTCGCGCAGGCGCCAGGTGGTCTTCTTGGCGCCCAGGCCGCGGTGCTCGAGCGCGTGGGCAATGGCGTCCACCGCGGCCTGGTACTTGAGGCCGCTGTACAGGTCGGAATTGATCGTGACGCCGCGCTCCTTGTCGGAGTACCAGTCCTGCCAGTGATCGTAGGCATAGTGCTCACCGTCAATGAGCACGACCTCCAGCAGGTCGATGCCGTATTTCTTGGCGAAGGCGAAGTCGCGTTCGTCATGCGCGGGCACGCCCATCACCGCACCGTCGCCATAGCCCATCAGCACATAGTTGCCGACCCACACATCGACCGGCTCGTGGGTCAAGGGGTGGGCCACTTGCAGACCGGTGCGCATGCCCACCTTGTCACGCAACGCGAGCTCGGCCTCGGTCGTGCCGCCGGCCTTGCACTGCTCGATGAAGGCGGCCAGTTCCGGGTTGCCCGACGCCGCGTGCGTGGCCAGCGGGTGTTCGGGCGCGACGGCGCAGAAGGTCACGCCCATGATGGTGTCGGCGCGGGTCGTGAAGACCCACATTCTGCCGTCCTGGATCAGCGCGCCGTCGGCGCCTCGGATGTCGTGCGGGAAGGCGAAACGAACGCCCTCGCTCTTGCCGATCCAGTGCTCTTGCATCAAGCGCACACGCTCGGGCCAGCCGTGCAGGTAGTCGGGGTTGCCCGGGTCGGTCACGTTGGCGAGCAGCTCCTCGGCGTAATGCGTGATGGCCAGGTAGTAGCCCGGGATCTCGCGTCGCTGCACCACCGCGCCACTGCGCCAGCCGCGGCCGTCGATCACCTGTTCGTTGGCCAGCACGGTCTGGTCGACCGGGTCCCAGTTGACGATCTGGGTCTTCTTGTAGGCAATGCCCTTCTCCAACATCTTCAAGAAGAACCACTGGTTCCACTTGTAGTAGCCCGGGTCGCAGGTGGCCAGTTCGCGCGACCAGTCGAGCGCCAGGCCCAGCGGCTGCATCTGCGCCTTCATGTCGGCGATGTTGTCGCGGGTCCATTGGGCGGGCGGCACGTTGTTGTCCATCGCGGCGTTTTCGGCCGGCAGGCCGAAGGCGTCCCAGCCCATGGGCATCAGCACGTTGAAACCCTTCATGCGAAGGTAGCGCGCCATCATGTCGTTGATGGTGTAGTTGCGCACATGGCCCATGTGAAGCTTGCCGCTGGGGTAGGGCAACATCGAGCAGGCATAGAACTTTGGTTTGGAGGTGAGCTCCGTCGCGCGGTAGGCGTTCGCCGCGCTCCAGGCGGCCTGCGCGGCACGCTCGATCTCTGTGGGCTTGTAGTCAGGGGTCATGGCGGGCTCGGGACAGTTCGAACCGATTATAGAAACCGACCCTCGCGGCCGCACGCGGTCCAGGAGGCTGTCGGGCTTTGGGTCGGGCCCGACCCAAAGCCC
>JAYSVE010000068.1:0-5464 GCA_043718725.1 Methylibium sp. | reverse complement strand
GCGACGGCAACAACATGGCCAACACCTGGCTGCAGGCGGCCGACATCCTGGGCTTCACGCTGCACGTGAGCACACCCACCGGCTACGAGATCGACGCCGCGGTGGCGGGTGTCAGCAACACCGGCTGCGTCAAGGTCTTCAAGCATCCGCTGGACGCTTGCCGGGGCGCCCACCTGGTGACGACCGACGTGTGGACCAGCATGGGCTACGAAGCCGAGAACGCCGAGCGCCGAGTCGCCTTCGCCGACTGGTGCGTGGACCGCGCCATGATGGCGGTGGCCCAACCCGATGCGCTGTTCATGCACTGCCTGCCCGCGCACCGCGGCGAAGAAGTCGCCGCCGATGTGATCGACGGGCCGCAATCGGTGGTGTGGGACGAGGCCGAGAACCGCCTGCACGCCCAAAAGGCCTTGATGGAGTTTCTCCTGCTCGGCCGGATCGGCTGAACCGCCAGGGGTCAACCCCATCGCGCACGAGAACTTCGATGACGACGCGCAAAGACTGTTTGGCGCTGGATGCGAACGACACGCTCAGCCCGCTGCGCGAGCAGTTCAAGCTGCCCGAAGGCGTGATCTACCTCGACGGCAATTCCCTGGGCGCCTGCCCCAAGGCGACCGCCGCGAGGGTCAAGAAGGTGATCCAGCAGGAGTGGGGCCACGACCTGATTCGAAGCTGGAACAGCGCCGGCTGGATCGACATGTCGCGCCGCCTGGGCGACCGCATCGCGCCGTTGATCGGCGCCGAGGCCGGCGAGGTGGTGGTGGCCGATTCCACCTCGGTGAACCTGTACAAGGTGCTCAGCGCGGCCCTCGCGCTGGTCAAGGCCGACGCGTCGCACCGCAAGATCATCCTGTCCGAACGCAGCAACTTCCCGACCGACCTCTACATCGCCGACAGCCTGGCGCGCGATCATGGCTTCGAGTTGCGGCTCGTGAACGCCGACGAGATCGAGGCTCACCTTGACGAACGGCTCGCGGTGCTGATGCTTACCCATGTGAACTACCGCACCGGTCGGATGCACGACATGACCTCCTTGACGAAGGCGACACACGCCGCCGGTGGGCTGGTGGTGTGGGACCTGGCGCACTCGGCCGGCGCGGTGCCCGTCAACCTGAAAGGCGATGGCCCGGCCGACGAAGCGGCCGACTTCGCCGTGGGCTGCGGCTACAAATACCTGAACGGCGGCCCGGGCGCACCGGCCTTCGTCTGGGCCCACCCGTGGCACACCGAATTCATGGACAGCCAGCAACTGCGCCAACCGCTGGCGGGTTGGCTGGGCCATGCCGCACCGTTTGAATTCAAGCCCGACTACCACCCCGCCAAGGGCAGCCAGCGCTTCATCTGCGGGACGCCCGCCATCCTGTCGATGGCCGCGCTGGAATGCGGGCTCGACGTGTTCTGGGCCGCCGAAGCGTATGGCGGCATGGAGGCGCTGCGCGAGAAATCCATCGCCTTGACCGGCCTGTTCATCGACCTGGTCGAAGCCCATTGCATGGGCCAGGGCCTCACGCTGTTCACGCCGCGCGACAGCGCCCTGCGCGGCAGCCAGGTCAGCTTCACGCGCACCTCTGGCAGCTACGGCGTGATGCAGGCGCTGATCGAACGCGGCGTGATCGGCGACTTCCGCGCCCCCGACATCCTGCGCTTCGGCTTCACGCCGCTGTACACCCGTTACGTCGACGTCTGGGACGCGATGGTGCACCTGGCGCAGGTGCTGCAAACCGGCGAATGGCGCGAGGCGCGCTTCAATCAGCGCGCCGTGGTGACGTGATCTGACGTGAAATCATGAGCACCGAAAAACTCGTCGCCGAAGAAGGCGCCCAGCTCGACTTCAGCAAGGACATGAGCTACGGCGACTACCTGCACCTTGACGAGGTGCTGGGCGCGCAGCACCCGCTCTCGCCCGATCACAACGAGATGCTGTTTATCGTGCAGCACCAGACCAGCGAGCTGTGGATGAAGCTGCTGCTGCACGAACTGTCGGCCGCCGTGCAGTGCGTGACGCGCGACCAGCTCGGCAGCGCGTTCAAGATGCTGGCGCGCGTGGCCAAGATCATGGAGCAACTGGTGCACGCCTGGGACGTGCTGGCCACGATGACGCCGCCGGAGTACTCGGCCATCCGCCCGTTTCTCTCCAGCAGCAGCGGCTTTCAGAGCTGGCAGTACCGGCGCATCGAGTTCATGCTGGGCAACAAGAACGCGGCCATGCTCAAGCCGCATGCGCACCGGCCGGACATCCTGGCATGGGTCGACGCCACGTTTCGCGCGCCCTCGCTGTACGACGAATCGCTGCGCCTGCTGGCGCGCCGCGGCCTGCCCGTACCCGCCAGCCACCTGGCGCGCGACTGGACCCAGCCCTATGTGTCCAACGACGAAGTCGAGCAGGCCTGGCTGCAGGTCTATCGCGACCCGGAACGCTTCTGGGACCTGTACCAACTGGGCGAGGAACTGACCGACCTGGAAGACGCCTTCCGCCTGTGGCGCTTTCGGCACGTGACCACGGTCGAACGCATCATCGGTTTCAAGCGCGGCACCGGCGGCACCTCGGGCGTGGGCTACCTTCGCAAGATGCTCGACGTGGTGTTGTTCCCGGAAATCTGGAAGCTGCGCACCGATTTGTGATCCTCACGGCGCCGATTTGGCGCATTCGGCAGTCAGTGCTCACTGCTCGGTCGCACAGTCGCGCAGCGCGATCCCCTGGTCCTTTGCGTAGCGGGCCGCTTGTTCCTCGACCAATTGACGCACCAGCGGCTGGTCTGCGCTGATCCAGTCCGAGATCACGTTCCAGCGGTTGCCCAGCCATTGCTGGAATTTGACCGCCCCGCCGCCTTCGTGGTCGTAGCAGGAAATCGACAATGGCTGCAACAGCTCCAGGGCGCCGAGCCGTGCCAGCCGTTGTTCGTCGAGCGCCAGCCGCTCCAGGCCCCAGCGGAATTGTTCTCCGCTGAGAGGACTCGGGCCGAACTTGGTCTGGGCCGTGTGGATCGCCTCGGCGATCAGGATGCCCAGGATCACGCCGCGGTTGTAGTAGGCAGTGCCGATGTGTGGCGGCGCCGCACCGCCACCCGAGCGGCCCGGCGCATGGACGTGCTTGACGATGTCGCGAATGACCTTGAAGTTCAGGCCTGAAGGATTCAGCGCGACGGCAATGTAGCCGACGGCGGCCTCGCCGGCCGGCAGCACGTCCTGCTCGGCACCGCTCAGGCCGAAGCCAATGATGCGCTGGGTCGGGAACCTGACCGCGGCCGCCGCCTTCAGCGCTTCGGGCGTCATGGGCCCCGGCCCGGCCAATATCACCCAGTCCGGCGCCAGGCGCCTGATCCTGTCCCATGACGCCTGCTGATCCTGCCCCGGCAACGGCACGCCGATGCCGGTCAGCTCGAACCCGTAGCGGCTGGCCTGGTGCTCAAGCAGCGCAATGGCTTCCCTGCCGGTCGGGATGTCGAGGTACAGGTAGACGATTTTCTTGCCTCGCAGTCGCTCCATCCCGCCTTCGCTCAGGCCGATGAAGCGGATCTGCGCCGTGCCCTGGCTCAGCAGGTTGGTCACCACCGGAAAGGCATAGGGAAAGGCACGCCCGTCGGACGCATCCGAGCGGCCGTAGCCCAGCATCAGCATCGGGATGCGTGCCTGGCGGGCGCGCTCCGTCAACGTGTAGGAGATGCCGCCGGACAACGGCACGATCACCGCGGCTCCACGCTCGCCCCGGCGCTTGAGCCGCTCGAAGCATTGCACGCCGCGCTCATCGTCAAACGCGGTTTCGCATTCTTCCCAGGTCAGCCGGACGCCGTTGATGCCGCCATCGCGGTGGTTCAGCATCTGCAGGTAGTCAACCATGCCGGCTGGTGTGGCCGTGCCGGCCGGGCCTTTGATTTCACGGCCCGTGAAGACCGGGATGAACTGCTCGCCGCCGGCCTGCGCCGGCGCCGCCAGGACCGCCAGCCAGCCCAGGCGCAGGGCGAACCAACACAGGGCGATGGCGCGGTTCATCACGTTCGATTCGGCTGTCTGGCGCGCCATCAGCGCGCCAGCCGCTCCCGGTAGGACGAGACCTTGTCGACCATCGCCTGCACGCGCGCCTTCGCTTCGGCCGGTGTGTTGGCAGCCGTGCAACTGTAGGTCTGCGCGCAATAGCGCTTCCATTCGGGCGTGGCGAGCGCCTTGTTCATTGCATCCACCAGCACCTTGACCTTGTCCGGCGACGTCTGCGAATGCATTGCGAAGCTCCGAAAGTTCGGCAGGTCGCCGATCGCGATGCCGAACTCACGGATCGTCGGCACCTCCTTGAACGCGGGGTGGCGATCGTTTGAGAACGCGACCAGCGGACGCAGCCCGCCCGACGCCAGGTGCTTTGCAACGTCGCCAGGCTCCTCGAACAAGGCGTCGGTGCGGCGCGCGATGGCGGCGTCGTAGCGCTCCTCGGGCTTGGCGAACGGCGCGTTGAGCGTGCGATAGCCGGCGCCGCCGAGGTAGGCTAGCGTCACGTCGTCGAGCGTGGCATAGCCCGAGGTCGCCACCCTCAGCGTGCCAGGGCGGGCCTTGGCCAGGTCGAGAAAATCCTGGAAGGTCTTGAACGGGCTGTCGGCGGCGACGAACAGCATCGACGGCGAGTCTTGCACGATCCCCAGCAGCGTGAAATCGGCCGGGCCGACGCTGCCCACCCCTCCCGCCCATGCGGCGGCGGTTACCGCGATCAGCGTGGCCAGCGTGTGATCGGGGTCGGTGCTCAACAACAGCTTGGTCAAGCCGGCGTTGCCGGACGCGCCCGGGACATTGCTCACCAGCACCGGCACGCCGAGAAGCGGTTCGAGCAAGCCGCCCAGCTTGCGCGCCATGCCGTCGGCCCCGCCCCCGGTGCCGAAGGTGACGATGATCTCGATCGGGCGCTGCGGATAGCGCGCCGGTGCGCCCGCGACGCTGGACTCGCGCACGAAAAACAGTGACATCGCATGGCGGATCACGTCCTTGTACAGGGGCGGCGCGTTGTCCAGCCAATTCTGCAGGTACTGCTGGAAGCTGGCGCCCGCGGCGTCCAGGTTGAGAAAGCCGATCGCCTCCCACAGCGCCGGGTTCTCCTCGAACAGCGGCAACAGCAGGTTGGCAACGATCTCGTTGCGATCGCGCTCGTAGGCGCTGTTGCTCAACCCCCGGCTGGACTGCCGGAACCAGCCTGCCAACGTTGTGCCGGGCGGCAGTTTGCGGTGCGACTCTTGCTGAAATCGGTCGGCGATCTCTTGCAACTGCGGCGCCGCCGCCGCCAGCTCAGGGCTGGGCGCCGACTTTTGCCATTGCGATGCCAGGGTCTTGAGCGTGTAGAGCGACGAAACCTCGCAAAGCGCTTCTTCGAACCACTGGTGGTTGCGCGTGAAGGCATGGTGGGGATGGCGCTCGTAGTTCGACAGCAGGTGGCAGAACTCGTGCGCGAACTCGTAGACATAAGGCCCCGGGTTCGTGCCACTGGCGG
>JAYSVE010000670.1:0-8243 GCA_043718725.1 Methylibium sp. | reverse complement strand
TGCTGACCAAAGTGGCGGCCAAGAAATCGGCCGGCGTGCTCGGCGACGACCTGGCGCTCAATGCGCAACAGGTCTCCGGGGTCGACCCCGACCGGGAGCTGCCGGTGGTCTGGGCGGTGGCCAAGGGCTCGTTCCTCAACAAGGCCATCCTCGTGCCGGCGGCATTGGCCATCAGTGCCTTCGCGCCGTGGGCCGTGACACCGTTGCTGATGGTGGGCGGTGCCTACCTGTGCTACGAGGGGTTCGAGAAGCTGGCCCACAAACTGATGTTGGGCATGGACGCAAGCGCGGCCCAACACGCCGAGCACTTGAGCGCGCTGGCCAACCCCGCGGTCGACGTGGTGGCGCTTGAAAAAGACAAGATCAAGGGCGCCGTGCGCACCGATTTCATCTTGTCGGCCGAGATCATCGCGATCACCCTGGGCACCGTTGCCAGCAGCCCCTTTGTGACGCAACTGACGGTGTTGAGCGGCATCGCCATCGTCATGACGGTGGGCGTTTATGGCCTGGTGGCCGGCATCGTCAAGCTCGACGATGGCGGGCTCAGCCTGAGCCGCCTGCAGGGCCCGGGTGCGTGGCGACGATTTCAGCGCAGCCTCGGGTCCGTCATCCTGATGGCGGCGCCTTACATGATGAAGGGTTTGTCCATCGTCGGGACGGCCGCCATGTTCCTGGTCGGGGGCGGCATCCTCACCCATGGCGTGCCCGCGGTGCACCACGGGATCGCCGCCATCGCCGAGCGCGCGGGCGGCCTGCCGGCCATCGGCGGTTTTTTGAACGCCGTCACGCCGACCTTGATGGACGGCCTTGCGGGCATGCTGGCCGGGGCGCTGGCCTTGCTGGTGACCACCTTGGTTCAGCGCACCTGGCGTTCGGCCAGGGCCACGGCGTGAGTCGCGCGCGCATCGGCGTCGACCGCGCTGGCGTGGCTTCGATCAAGTCGAGGGTGCGCAGGCCCCTGAACGTGCCCCTGCCATGACGCTGCTGCTGGCGCCGATGGAAGGCCTGCTCGACTTCACCTTGCGCGACATCCTCACGCGGGTCGGCGGCATCGACCGCTGCGTCTCTGAATTCATCCGCGTCTCGGGCAGCTTGCTGCCCGACCGCGCGTTCATTCGCGTCGTGCCTGAATTGCGCCATGGCGGGCGCACCCGCGCCGGCGTGCCGGTGCGCGCCCAGTTGATGGGGTCGGACGCGGTCTGCCTGGCCGAGAACGCCGCCAAGCTCGCCGCACTGGGCCCGGCGGGGATCGATCTGAATTTCGGATGCCCGGCCAAGCTGATCAACCGCCATGGCGGCGGCGCCACGCTGCTCGACGACCCGGTGCTGGTCGGCAACATCGTCGCCGCCGTGCGCCGCGCGGTGCCAAAGGCGATGCCGGTGTCGGCCAAGATGCGCCTGGGCAACCTGTGCGACACGCGCGCCGTGGAATGCGCGCAGGCAATTGCCGACAGCGGCGCCGACGAGCTGGTCGTGCATGCCCGCACCAAGGCCCACGGCTACCGGCCCCCGGCGTACTGGGAGCGCATTGGCGACATCCGCGCCAGCGTGGCCATCCCGGTGATCGCCAACGGCGAGATCTGGAGCGTGGCCGACGCCGTGCGCTGCCGCGAACTGTCCGGCTGCGACGCCCTGATGCTGGGGCGCGGCCAGGTCTGCGACCCCGGCCTGGCGCTGGCCATCGCCAGCCCCGGCCACGCGCCGCTGGCCTGGGCCGCGTTGCTGCCGTTGATGGCGGAGTTCTGGCAACTGATCAAGACCCACATCGAACCGCGGGCGCGGGCGGGGCGTTTGAAGCAGTGGTTGAACTACCTGCGGCGGCGCTATCCACAGGCCGAGGCGGCGTATGCGGCAGTGCGCACGGTCAACGACCCTAAGCTGGTGAGTGAGCGGGTGTTTGGGGTGGGTGACGGGTCGGGATGAACGAAGGGTTGGCGCGGAAAGTTGCTGCACAGCCGACGTGGTGGGCGAGACGGCCCAGAAGATCCTGCGCGCCATCGTGGCCGGCGAGCGCGATGACCGGGTGCAGGGCGCGATGAAGAACGCCGCTTCGCGCGCTACGCCGACGACATGATCATTCTTGTCAAAGGCCAACGCGCCGCAGAGCGGGTGATGCGCAGCATCACGCGCTACCTCGAACACGACCTCAAGCTCACGGTTAACCCTGCCAAAAGCAAGGTCGCGCCGATGAGCGAATGCAGCTTCCTGAGCTTCACCATCAAGGGCAAGAAGATACGCTGGACCGACACGGTCGAGGCTGACTTCAAGCACCGGGTGCGCGAGCTGACAGGAAGGAGCTGGGGCGTGGCTATGGAACACCGGCTGCACAAGCTGGGGCAATACCTTCGGGGCTGGACGGCGTACTTCAGCATCAGCCAGTACTACCGCCCGGTGCCCGAGCTGGATGACTGGATCAGGCGGCGCATCCGCATGTGCTACTGGAAACAGTGGCGCTGGGTGCGGACGAAGATCAAGCACCTGCTGGCTCTGGGCGTGAGCCCGAAGACGGCGATCCAGCATGGCGTCAGCAGCAAGAGCTATTGGCATATGGCACGAACCGCGGCGCTGCAGCAGGCGCTGTCCAACGCGTGGTTGAAAGCGCAAGGGCTGGTCAGCGTGAAGGACCGGTGGTGCAAGGCCCTGGGCTACACCAAATGAGAGAAAACTTCGTCGAGCGAGCCGACTTGTTGAACCGCCCACTGCGGACCCGCACGGTGGGTGGTTTGGGGGCTGGGGGCTAGAAACCCCAGGCTACCCGATTGGCCGCACTGCTACCAGCCGGCCCGCAACGTCAAAAAGTTTAGGCCCAGCGCCTTGGTCTTTAGGGCCTTGTCGCCGATTGGAAGTTTCCAACGCCTCTCTAGGAATTCAAGGAGTCGAATTCCGCGATCAAGAATCTCCTGGGAATTCCAATCTGGCCGTAGAGCCACTTCGTTTTCACTATACGAACCATACCGGTACCCGACCATTGACGTTTCGTCTCCGAGCTTTTCTGGGAACGGCTTGTTCCCAAGAGAGGAATTGCGCGGTTTTGCGAGAGGAAGAAGATTTCCTAGCGAATTCCTTAGTAGTCTCTTCTGGGTTGAAGTAAACTGTGAGAACCGATCGGTCCAGTACTTGTCGCGAGCCTTTTGGGGGTAAATATGCTCAATTGTTTCGTAATCCACCTCAAAGCTCTCCTGGGAAAACTCTTTCCATTGGACCTTTTCACGCCCTGACTTGCTAGCGGTGCGAAGTGTGTTCTCGTACTCGAAGAGAAAGTACTTTATTGTTCGCCATCCATAGTAACCCCCGCTTCCCTTCACCCAGTCGTGCAGCGATTCACCGAGAGAGGTCTCCTTCAACAGCTCACTCGTCAGATTACCTAATTGAGTTATCAGCTCATCCGTGCTCATCTGAGCCGAAGTGTACTTGACAAAGTAGTCTGGTGCCCAATATCTCCTAGTGTACGCGTACGGCGCACGCATTCCCAGCGAGAATAGGAAATTAAATCTCTCGAAGTGCTCTAGGAATGCAATACGTTTTTCGGACTTCGTCTCTCGACGATACACAGCGACAAGGAGATTGGATGGGCTGTAGCCGAGCAGTCTGTTTGTTCTCTCCAGCCAAATCTTTTCTTGGTCTGGAAGGCTGGACTCTGCTGGCGTACTGAGCTTGTAGTAGAGCTCAACGCTCGTCTTCATGTCTTGTGCAAAGCCATGCAAGAACTCTCGCGACAGGCTGGGCAAATCATCCTTCTTTCCGGGCTTTGGACTTATTCGTTTAGGAGTGAATAGATCGTTCAGCAAGAATCTGCTGAAAAACTCTATGGTTGTCTCGTATCGGCGCTTTGCGCGTTCACGGCCCTCATCGTCATGATCAGGCAGCTTGGCAAGGCTGGTTAGGTAGTAATGCGACAGATGAGTCTTTAGAAATACATCGTCGTTTAGGGGTCGGCGATCATTCTTTCCCAAATAGTGATATGCGGACTTCCAAGCGTCATTGATTGTCTGGCGCAGTGTCTCTTCTCGACCGTCCGGGGCTGGAAGCTTAGAAGAAAGATAAATCAGGCGATTCTTTAAGAGCTCGAGTGTGGAAAGTAGCTTTCCACGGTTATTCATGGTTTCGAAAGTAACGAATACATCTATCTCGGACGATATTTCGTACGCGTTGAATACCAACTGTTGAGTGACCTTGGTGAAGAGACGCTCTATCTCTGCGTCTTTCATGTCCTTGACACGCTCATGGAAGAAGTCTTTGGCGCATTGAAGATTCTTCGTGTAGATAGTCTGCTCTGCGGGAGAATGTACTTCCGAGGGCTCCTTGAAGATTTGAGTCTTTAGAAACTCATAGCTGGGGTTGTCTTTGGCGTAACCGAAAATGTATGAGCGGGCAGCGTCTTCAGGCTTGGAGTCATAAATATACTTGCGGCGCACGTCCTCGCGCGGAGTGAAATTGAGGTGTGCCGGGCGTTCGAGTTCCAAGATTACAGTCAACAGAACTACAACGGTTGTTAAACGTTGCTGTCCATCGACTACAAAATACGGCTTGAACCGCCTCGACTTGATAATCCATGAGTCCTTGTCCCATCCCTGCCAGGTCTTCTCAGGAACCTCTTCTAGGGTCAAGACGCCGGTGTAGTGTTTGGCATCTCCGTCAAGTTGCTCAACGTCGAGCCAGAAGTCGGCCAACTGATCGGGACCCCACGCGTACCCACGCTGGTAGTCCGGGATCCGATACAGCGATTCAGTGAAGATTCTTGATACCGTGAGCAGTTCGGTCTTCATTGGTCTTGTGTTGCAGCAGTTGTTGGCAGGGCGACACTATTTGATTGTGCGGCCTAGACAAGATGGCTTCGTGAACGGCGGTCCGTCCCCTGCAATTCCGTAGGTTGCACGCCAGGGGCGTGCCGAGCTACACCCATGCACCGGACCGCAGGGCGATCAGGTCGTTGCGAATTTGCCAGGAGACGGACCATGCACAAATCTAGCACCCTGTACGTGGGTTTGGATGTTCACAAGGACAGCGATCGACATCGCGCTGGCCGACGCGCCGCGCGAGGCCGAGGTGCGCCACCTGGGCAGCGTGCCCGGCGGCATCGACGCGGTCAGCAAGGCGCTGCGCAAACTGGTCAGCGCGGGGAACAGCCTGCACATTGTTGATGAGGCCGGCCCCTGCGGCTTTGTGCTCCAACGTTTGCAATGTCACATCATGGAATCGAAAACCCGACCGGGCCGCGCAGCCGCACCAGACAGGCCGGCACGTCGCCGCGCGCGAAATCCTCGGCGCTCATGTTGTTCGGTTCATCCAGCGCAACGTGGTCCAGATGCTCGGTGATGCGCACCCGGCAGGCGCCGCAGCCGACCGAGCAGCACGAGAAGCCGATCGGTGCGCCCGCGCCCAGTGCGGCTTCGAGCAGCGTCTTGTCAGGGTCCACCGTGATGGCCTGCGCGCTGGCTGCGCTGATTAGCGTGGCGGTCTGGCGCGCCAGCGCAAGGTTGCTCCGGCGCGGCGACGTGAAGCTCTCCTCGGCGATTCGCCCGGCAGGGAAACCGTGCTCGACCGGCAGATGGTCGTGGATCCAGTTCGAGGCCAGCCCGCCCGGCACGCGCTTGACGGTGATCGAGGTCTGCGCGTCGCAGGGCGCACCCGACAGTGAATAGGCGCGCCGCGCCCGGTCGGCGTCGCAAAGGGGCCCGATGACCGTCCATGGCGCGCGGCACGATGGGTCGCGCCGACGCTGGAGCGCCCACCGGCGCCCTCAAGGCCGCGGCGCCAGCAGCCCGGCGTCAAGCCGCTCTGGCGAGTCGGCAACACGTTCCAGCCGCGGGTAGCGCAAGCCACCGCGGTAGTCGATGCGCAACGTGCGGTAGTGGTCGCCGTCCTTCACCAGCAGCTCCAGCGGCGCCGCGCCGGTCTTGTTGGCGGAGACCGCCGCCGAGAGCCTGTCGCCCTTGTAGGCCACGCCATTCACCGCGATGACTTTGAGCGCCTTGCTCAGCCCGGCACGGTAGGCCGGGCTGTCCCACAGCACCGCGTCGACCTGGCCGTCGCGCTTGAGGTAGAGGCCCAGGGAATAGGCGAAGTTGTCGCCACGCCATTCGGCGTCGTCGTTTTTCTCGAACTCGCTGGGGGCCTCGGCCCAGGCGAGCTGCCAGCCCGAACGCTTCAGGCCGTCCAGCGGTGCGCCGGGTTGGTGGGTGTCGAGCCGCTCGCGCAGGAAGCCGCGCCAATCGAAGGGCAGCACCTGGTTGAGCGTGTCGACCACGTCGTCGAAGGTGTAGGTCAGCGGCTCGACCCGGCCGTCCTGCACGCCAAAGAAGGCCTGCGCGAAGTCGTCCATCGACTTCGCGCCCTGGCTGCGCTCGCGGATCAGCATGTCGGCGTCCAGCCAGATCAGCGTGGCCTCGTCGTAGTAGTCGACACTGCGTTGCCAGTTGCCCCAGTCCTTGTTCCGGCCGCGCGCGCCCATCGTCCCCTCGTTGGTGGTGTCTTGCAGGTTGCGCCAGGTGCGGCCGGCGCGGTATTCGAACGTGGCCGCCACCTGCGCGAGGGCGTCGCGGGTCTGTTCGGCCGTGACCAGCCCGCTGCGTGCGGCCAGCACACGGCCCCAGAACTGGGTCTGGCCTTCGTACAACCACAGCAGGCTGTTTTGCATGGGTTGGCTGAAGTTGGCGGTCGTCAGGTCGGCGGGACGGCGGAACTTGCCGTTCCACGAATGCACGTATTCATGCGGCAGCAGGTCGCGTGGGCCGGCGCGCTTGGGCCAATCCTTGAAGTAGCTCGGTGGCACGGCGTTCTCGCTGCTTTCATGGTGCTCCAGGCCGATGCCGCCCAGGCGATCGCTCAAGGCCAACAGGAAGTCGTACTTCTTGAAATGGCGCGCGCGGAACAGCCGGTCGGCTTGCTGCACCAGGTTGCGATGGGCCTGCAACTGCACGTCGCTGGGTTGCAGCAGCGACGCGTCGTCGGCCACCAGATTCAAGGCCACCGCGTTCGCGGTGCCGGGCGGATCGAGCTCAAAGCGGCGCATGTGGGCGCCGGCAAACAGCGGCGAGTCGACCAGGGCCTCCAGGCTGACCGGCTCGAACTCGGTCTGCGTGCCTTGTTGGCGCGCGACGCGCAGCGCACTCGCCTGGGTCCAGCCGGTCGGCAGGTTCACGCTGGCCTGTACCTGGATCGCCCGGCTGTGGTGGCCGGCCGGGTACAGCACCAGGCTGTGCCACTGCAGGTTGAGCATCTCGCGCGTCATCACGACGCGGCCGCTGGTCTTGTCGACCGGCGACAGGTACTGAAACTGCAACTCCAGCGCCGTGACCCCCGGCGCAACCTCCACATGAAACGCAAACGGGTCGACCGTGTCGCGCGACCATGTCATCAAAGTTTCCGCGGAAAAGACTTTCAGGCCGGCGAGGCGTTCGACCTGGCCGTAAGGCCCGTGCGTGCCGGGCAGGAAGCGCGGAAACAGCAACGTGAGGCGGCCGGGCCGCGCGGGCATTTGCTGTTTGACGACAAGGACTCGACGGTCCAGGTCGGTGGCGTCGACGTGCAAGCGGATCGGGCCGAGGTAGGGCAGGTCGCGCGGTTTGGGGATGGGCGTCTGGGCCCAGCCGGCGGAGCCCACGCTGAGCACCGACACCAGCGCGATCGATCGCAACGCCTGGCGCGTCAAGGCATGAAGCATGGGTTTCTCCAATCGATGGCCCGAGCGAGGACCGCACGATAACCCGCTCTCGTGGCGGGCCGAACGCGCACCCATCGGCGGCCGGTTGCGGTGGGTTACGCTGGCGCTCCTGGAACCGATCCCGCCCGTGGAGAACGCCTTTGAAAACCTACAACATCGAGCTGCAGCGCCTGAAGGCGATGAGCCATTCCAGCGGCCTGATCGAAGCCCAGATCGACGCTGCCGTGTTGCCGGCCGGCGCCGCGCCCGATGGCCGCACGCCCACCACCTGGCTGCGCATGACCGAAGAGACGGCCCGGGTGCTGCAGGCCTTGCTGAAGACCCAGTTGGCCGAGCTGGACAAGCGCAAGGCGCGCAGCCAGCGCTGAACCCGCTGAACCATTGGCAAGGTCAGAAGCAGTTGCCTTCGTCCTTGCTCATTCGGCAACTCCAGCGGAACAGCGCTGCCCCCTGCTGGGTGGAACGTCTGAACAACGCCGTCGGCTCCCAGGCAATGGCGTCGGGCGACGGCGAGTCCACGCGCGCCCTCCGTCGCGGTCATGGGTCACAACGCGGCTCGCCGAAGTACCCATGCGCAGCC
>JAYSVE010000669.1:0-3481 GCA_043718725.1 Methylibium sp. | reverse complement strand
GATTGAAGCTGCGCCAGTTCGTGCGGCGCAGCTGATCGGATTGAGAGGCTGCCAGTCGCTGCGCTTCGGCCCCGACGGGCGTCGTGCGGGTGGAGACGAGCCAAGGCGTCGGGCTAAACTGGGTCCATGTCCGCGCCACCGCAATTTGAGCCGCTCAGCGTGCTCGAATACTTTGCCACCCTGGTGGCCGAGGACGAAAGCCTGTCGCTGACCGAGGCCGCCGTGTCGATTGCGCAAGACGAGTTTCCGCAGCTCGACACCCAGACCGTGCTGGCCGAAATCGACACGCTGGCCGCCAAGCTCAAGCGTCGCATTCCGCCGGACGCCGTGCCGGTGCAGCGGCTGCGCTGGCTGAATCGGTTCTTCTTCCAGGACCTGGGGTTTGCGGGCAACGTCAACAACTACTACGACCCGCGCAACAGCTACCTGCACACGGTGCTGAGCACGCGTCGCGGCATCCCCATCTCGCTGGCAATTCTCTACATCGAGCTGGCGACCCAGATCGGCCTGACCGCACGCGGCGTCTCGTTTCCCGGTCACTTCCTCATCAAGCTGCGCATGCCCGAAGGCGAGGTTGTGGTGGACCCGTTCACGGGTCGGTCGTTGTCGCGCGACCAGCTCGATGAGCTGCTCGCGCCCTACAAGCGCAACCAGGGCCTGCAAGGCGACTTCGATGCGCCGTTGGGGCTGTTCCTGCAAGCCGCCCCGGCGCGTGATGTGCTGGCGCGCATGTTGCGCAACTTGAAGGAAATCCACCGTGCCGCCGAAGATTGGCCGCGCCTGCTGGCGGTGATGGACCGACTCGTCGTGTTGCTGCCGCAGGGTTGGGAAGAGCGGCGCGATCGTGGCTTGACGCGGGCCGAGATGGGGCTCGACGAGTCTGCCGCGACCGACCTGGCCGCCTACCTTGCAAATGCCCCAGGCGCAGAGGACCACGCGGCCATCAGCGAGCGGCTGGCGGGCTTGCGCGGGGCTGGGTCGTCGTTGCTGCATTGAGTGCACGGCGCGCGGCCGGCGCCCACGGCCCGACCGTAGAATCCGCGCAGTCCCGCGCCTGCGCTTGCACACGCCTTGCGTTCACTGCGCGGCCGCCAAATCACCGATGAAGTTCAACAGCACCCAACGCCAAACCCTCACCTGGTTCGCTCTTGGCGTGCTGGGGCTTGGGGTGATCTGGTTGCTGGCGCCGGTGTTGACGCCGTTTCTCGTGGGCGCGGTGCTGGCCTATGCGCTGCACCCGGCGGTCGAGCGGCTGGTGGCGCTGCGCACGCCGCGGGTTCTGGCGGTCGGGCTGGTCGAACTGGCCAGCATCGTGGTGATGCTGGCATTGCTGTTGCTGATCGTGCCCATCCTGTCCAAGGAGTTGCCGCTGCTGCGCGAGCAAATCCCGCTGTTGGCCGAGCGCCTGAACAAAGGCCTGGTGCCGTGGCTCGCCCAGTACGGCATCAACGTCGCGCTCGACACCGCCAGCATCAAGGCCTTTGTGTTGAAGTACCTCGACGCCAACCTGGAAGAGTGGATGGCCACCGTGTTGAGTTCGGCCCGCATCGGTGGCAGCATTTTGCTGGCGATCATCGGCAATGTCGTTCTGGTGCCGGTGGTGCTGTTCTACCTGCTGATGGACTGGCCGAACCTGGTGGCCAAAGTGCGCGACACGGTGCCGCGGCGCATGCGCGAGGGTGTTGAAGGGTTTGTGCAGGAGTGCGACTCGGTGCTGGGCCAGTATCTGCGCGGCCAGTTGCTGGTGATGATCATTCTGGCCGCGTTCTACAGTGTCGGGCTGGCGTTGTTTGGCTTTGACCTGGCGCTGCCGGTCGGCGTTTTCACCGGCCTGGCCATGTTCATCCCCTATGTCGGCTTCGGCATCGGCCTGGTGCTGGCCCTGCTGGCCGGGGTGTTGCAATTTGCGAGTTGGTACGGCGTCGTTGCGGTGGCGGTGGTCTACGGTGTCGGCCAGGTGGCTGAAAGCCTGTTCCTGACGCCGCGGCTGGTGGGCGAGCGCATTGGCATGGACCCGTTGATGGTGATCTTCGCGCTGCTGGCTTTCGGCCACCTGTTCGGGTTCGTCGGGGTGCTGATTGCGTTGCCGTTGAGCGCGCTGCTGGTCGTGGCGGTTCGACGGGTGCGCAGCGTGTACCTCGAAAGCCAGCTGTACCGGGGATGAGACAGCTTGCGCTGCCCATGGGTGCCGAGCGGCTGTGCTCGTTCGACAGCTTCATTCCTGGTGCCAACGCACTGGCCCTGGCCCACATGGCGGCGCTGGTGGCGGGCATGCCGCCGGCCTACCTCTGGGGCGCCGAGGGCAGTGGAAAGACCCACCTGCTGCAGGCACTGGCATTGCGATTCAACGCCCAGGGCGACCGCGCGGGCTGGTTTTGCGCCGCCGACCCCGTGCCCTGGGTGCATGACGAGCAGTGGGGCCTGATCGTGCTCGACGATTGCGACCGCTTCGACCCGGCCCAGCAGCACGCCGCGTTCGCGCTGTTCGTCCATGCGGCGACCCTGGGCATTGCGGTCGCGGCGGGTGGCCGGGTGCCCCCGGTCGATCTGGCGCTGCGGGAGGACCTGCGCACCCGCCTGGGCTGGGGCCATGTGTTTGCGCTGCAACCCTTGAGCGAGCCCGAGGTTCGCTCCGCATTGCGCCGTGAGGCCGACCATCGCGGCGTGTTTCTCAGCGACGAGGTGATGGGGTACTTGTTGACGCGGTTCGCGCGCGACCTGAAGCACCTGATGGCGCTGCTGGATCGAATCGACGAATTCTCGCTCGCCAACAAACGCGCCATCACCGTGCCGATGCTCAAGAAGATGCTGACAGAACAAACGCCGGATGAGCCCCATGCCTGAGAGCGCCCCAAGGCCGGCCGAGCCGGCCGTCCCCCGCGGGGATTTGAGTAGCCCGGCAAAGCCAGTTCTACTCAAGAGAAACCTGTGCCTTTTCGACCTCGACGATACCTTGCTGCCGCTCGATTCGGACCACGCCTGGGGCGAGTTCCTCGTGCGCCTCGGCTGGGTCGACGAGGCCGAGTTCCGTCGCCGCAACGACGCCTTCTTTGCGCAGTACCAGGCCGGCCAACTCGACATCCACGCCTATGTGCATTTCGCCACCGAGCCACTGCGCCAGCGCAGCCTCCAGCAGGTGGACGCCGCGCATGCCCGATTCATGCGCGAGGTGATCGTGCCGAACCTGCACCCGCAAGCGCTGGAGCTGGTGCTTGACCACCAGGCCCGAGGCGACTGGGTGGCGCTGGTGACTGCGACCAACGATTTCATCACCACCCCGATCGCCCAGGCCCTGGGGATTGCCGATTTGCTGGCGGTGCGCTTGGCACGCGGGCCAGGGGGTACCATCACGGGCGGCATCGAGGGCACGCCCAGCTACCGCGACGGCAAGGTGCGCCGGGTCGAAGAATGGCTGGCGCTGCGGGGCGCGACCTGGGCGGATTTTGCGCGGATCAGCGTCTACAGCGATTCACCGAACGAC
>JAYSVE010000668.1:0-3481 GCA_043718725.1 Methylibium sp. | reverse complement strand
TCGCTGGCCGGCGCGGGCACGCTGGGGCTGCTCATTCCACCGTCGATCATCATGATCGTCTACGGCGTCTCCGCCGATGTCTCGATCGCCCAGCTTTTCATCGCCGGCATCCTGCCCGGCATCCTGCTGGCGCTGGTGTTCTCCAGCTACATCGCCGTCTGGTCGCTGCTCCATGCCGGGCAGATCCCGCCCGCCGACGCGCCACTGAGCCTGCGTCAGAAGCTGCGTGAATCGCGCAGCCTGATCCCGGTGGTGCTGCTGATCGCCGCGGTGCTGGGCTCCATCTACACCGGCATCGCCACCGCCACCGAGGCGGCGGCGCTGGGCGTGGCGGGCTCACTCGTCATCGCGCTCGTGCAAGGCGCGCTGAGTTGGAGCACCTTCAAGGAGTCGTTGATGGGCGGCACGCGGCTGTACTGCATGATCGCGCTGATCCTCTCTGGTGCCGCGTTCCTCACGCTCAGCATGGGCTATATCGGCCTGCCGCGCCACCTGGCCGAGTGGATCGCCACGCTGGGGCTCAGCAAATTCCAGCTCGTGCTGGTGCTGACGGCCTTCTACGTGCTGCTGGGCTGCTTCCTGGACGGCATCTCGATGGTGGTGCTGACCATGGGCGTGATCCTGCCCACCATCCAGAAGGCGGGCATCGACCCGCTGTGGTTCGGCATCTTCATCGTCCTCGTCGTCGAGATGGCGCAGATCACGCCGCCGGTGGGGTTCAACCTTTTCGTCATGCAGGGCATGACCCGGCGCGAAATCGGCACCATCGCCCGCGCGGCGTTTCCGTTCTTCCTGCTGCTGACGCTGATGGTCGTGCTGCTGTATGCCTTCCCGCAGATCGTGACCTTTTTGCCGGCGCAAATGAAGGGCTGAGCCGCCACGCAAGGCGCTGGGGCGACGGGATGTGTGGCTGCGGCGTGAACCGTCGGCGCCCATCTGGGGGGCAAAAGCCGGCCTGTTGAAGGCTTTGCCCCGCCCGTCCGTCACTAACATTTTCAGCAAGATCCCGGTCCCGCATGGCGCGATGTCGCGAGTGCGGCGGACCGGCGAACTCGGCTGACAGCACCATGGTGGAACCCGACTCACTTTCGAACTGGGACGACACCGTCCGCCCGGACCTGGAGCCCACGGTCGAGCCCGAGGCGCCCAGCCCCACCGAGGGCTTTGCCTGGCCGACGCCGCCGTACGTGAGCTTCAGGGAACCGGTGGCGCAGGTCGATCCGATGCGCTGCGAGGTCATGGACTGCAACGGCAACAAGAACGGCGGCTACCTGACGGCGTTCGCGCCCGACGCGAGGTCGGCCTTTGTGAGGTTGCCGCCCGCCCGCAGCACCCTGACGCTGCAGTTCAACCAGTTTCGTTGCATCTTGTTGACCAAGCCGCTCAAGCCGCTCGAACTGGCCGCGACCGATCCGCACGCCAAGTTGCTCAGCCAGCGCGGCCGGTCGGCCTATCGCCTGAGCTTGACCAGCGGCGGAGAAATGGCCGGCGAAACCATCGGTCATGTGGAGCAGTCTTTCGGCCTGTTTCTGTTCCCGCCGATCGGCGCGACCGGCAACGTGTTGCGCCTGTTCGTCCCGCGCGAAGCGTACACCGGGCTCGGCCTGGGGCCGCGCATCGGCGAGGTTTTGATCGAGCAACAGCGCGCGACCGTCGAACAGGTCGAGCAGGCCGTCGCGGTGCAGTCGGAGCTGCGCATGCAAAAACTGGGCAGCATCCTGGTGCTGCGCAAGGTTGTCTCGCCCGAGCAACTGCTGGAGGCGCTGGAGCACCAGGCCAAGATGCCGATCGTGCGCATCGGCGAGGCGCTGCTGTCCATCGGCATGGTCAACCAGGCCCAACTCGACGCCGCGTTGACGCATCAGCAAATCGATCGCAGCGTGCCGCTGGGCGAAGTGCTGGTGCGCATGAACGTGGTGACGCGCGACGACCTGCAAGTGGCCTTGTCACGCAAGATGGGCTATCCGCTGGTCGACCTGGACGTGTTCCCGGTCGAGTTCGACGCGCTGCGAAAACTCAACTTCGCGGTGGCGGCGCGGCTGCGGGTGATGCCGCTGCTGGTGCGCGATGGCCGCCTGGTCGTGGCGCTGGACGACCCCGCCCGGCGCCGCCCGGCGGTGGATGAACTGGAATTCTGTACGGGCATGAAGATCGTGCCGGTGCTGGGGCGGTCGCGTTCCATCGACGCGCTGCTCGCCAATGTCTATCGAAAGCTGGGCGCGGACCAGCGCGATCGGCCCGCCAACGACGCGCCGCTGCCCGTCACCCAGGAGATTCACGACACCGGCAGGCTGGTCGAGACCCTGGAAAAGGAGGGCCTGGGCAGCGCCGGCCTGGACCGCGAAGGGGTCATCGAGCAATCCGACAATTCACTGGTGCGGCTGATCAACAACATGATCGTCGAGGCGCACCAGGAGGGCGTCTCCGACATTCACATCGAGAGCTATCCCGGGCGCGAGAAGATCCGCATCCGCTTTCGCAAGGACGGGGTGTTGCGCCCCTACCTCGAACTGCCGCCGAACTACCGCAGTGCCTTGATCGGGCGCATCAAGATCATGTGCGAGCTCGACATCTCCGAGAAGCGCAAGCCCCAGGACGGCAAGATCAACTTCGCCAAGTTTTCGGCCCAGCACCGCATCGAGCTGCGGGTGGCGACCATCCCGACCAACAACGGCATGGAAGACGTGGTGATGCGCCTGCTGGCCTCGGCCAAGCCGGTCGAGCTGGCGGACCTGGGCCTGTCCGAGAGCATCCAGCATCTGTTCAAAGCGGCGGTCTCGCGCCCCTACGGCCTGGTGCTCTGCGCCGGGCCCACCGGTTCGGGCAAGACGACCACGCTGCACGCGGCGCTGGCGCACATCAACGTGCCCGAGCGCAAGATCTGGACCGCCGAAGACCCGATCGAGATCACCCAGCCCGGGCTGCGCCAGGTGCAGGTCAATGCGAAGATCGACTGGACGTTTGCGAAGGCGCTGCGGGCCTTCCTGCGGGCCGACCCGGACGTGATCATGGTCGGCGAAATCCGCGACGCCGAGACCGCGCAGATGGCGATCGAGGCGTCGCTGACCGGCCACCTGGTGCTCAGCACGCTGCACACCAACAGCGCGCCCGAAACCGTGACGCGGCTGCTGGACATGGGCATGGACCCATTCAACTTTGCCGACTCGCTGCTGGCCGTGCTGGCCCAGCGGCTGGTGCGGCGCCTGTGTACCCAATGCCGCGTCAGCACCCCGGCCAGCGACGAGCTGGTTGAAGAATGGCTGCAGGACTTCATGCATGCTTTCGGCCAGCATGAACCGCCGCTGCCCCGAGAGACCGTGCTGGCCGGCTGGATGCAGCACAACAGCCGCGACGGCCGCCTGTTGGCCCACCGCAGCCCCGGCTGCGATCACTGCAGCGGCACGGGCTTCAAGGGCCGCGCCGGCCTGCACGAACTGATGGTGATCTCGCGCGAGCTGCGCCACCTGGTGCAGACCGGCTC
>JAYSVE010000667.1:0-3488 GCA_043718725.1 Methylibium sp. | reverse complement strand
GCTGCCGCAGTTCGCGGTCAGCCGCAAACCGCTGAAAGGTATCTGGAGCAGCTCGCCGGTATTTGCCAACGATATGGGGGCGGTGAGCTGGTGAGTCGAGCCTTCCCCATCATGCACAACTACAAGGACGCGGCAATCCGTCATTGGAGAGACTCCGAGCATCTGCGCGCGCAGGGTCGGCTCGACAATGCCGATCACCTCGTGGGTTTTTCGGCCGAGTGCGCGTTGAAGAGTGCGCTCGCTCGTTCAGGGGCAGTGATCGATAAAGACTCGGGGCTGCGTGAACACATTGATGTTCTTTGGAACCGCGTCGGCGTGCATCTCAAGGCCGAAGCAACGCGCCGCTCGCCTCGGTGTTGAAGTCGAGCAATCCATTTCAGGACTGGAAAGCCGGACAGCGCTACTTGGCGACAGGGCATGTTGTTTCGTCTGCCCTCGATAGCCACCGAAAGATCGCGATACGGCTCCTTGGCGCAGCGGGCATCGCGGTGCAGAAAGGTTCGGCGTGATCCGTTTCGACGAGGCACTCCCGGCCGGGCTCGACGCCATTCGAAGCGCGATGGGGGGCGTGCCGCTCGGGCTGCACGTCGTGCGGGACATGTCCGGTTCGATCACATGGGTCTGGCCGGAAGATGAACCACTCGACGAGGCTCGATTTGCCAGCCTGCGCATTGCGCTTCATGCCTCGATCGGTGACTGGAGCGCAGGCCCTGAACAGGTTCTGATTCAGCAGTGCGACTTGATCGATTCCGACGACATCTTTAATTCTTCGGATTCGCGCAAGGCGCGCGTTTCGCGTCGGGATGGGACTGGAACCGACGTCTTATGGGTGGTGGATCGCTTGGTCACCAATCAGGAATGGTTGCGCGAACCGCTTCCTCTGATCGACGGCGTGAGACTGTGTTCAGCGTTCAGCATTAAAGGCGGTGTGGGGCGGACAACCGCCTTTGCTATCTGGGCATGGGCCATGGCTCGGGAAGGTAAGCGAGTCCTGCTACTCGATCTCGATCTCGAGGCCCCCGGCATCGCAAGCGTGCTGAGTTCGGAAGTGCCGGCGTACGGAGTGACGGATTGGTTGGTCGAAGCGCTGGCTCACGAGCCCGACATCCTGCTGCTGGAAGACTGCATTCAACCGTGGTTCCTGAATCCCGACCTCTCCGGCAGCGTGCATTTCCTTCCGGCGTTCGGCTCGAAGACCCTGTCGTACATCGAGAAACTCGGTCGGGTGTTCGTGTCCAGCTTCGACCCGGACAGTGGCTACTCGGGATTTTCGGAACGGCTGCATCGACTGCTGCGCGCGATTCAGAGCACGGGAAACTACGACATTGTCTTGATTGATTCGCGAGCCGGTCTGCACGACATCGGCGCTTGCGTCGTCACGCGCCTTTGGGCCGAGGTTCTCATGTTCGCCCGAGACGAAGTACAAAGTTGGGCCGCTTACGGGCAATTGTTCAGGCACTTGCGAGACTCGCATGCGATCCGGTGGAACCAGCAAGCCGACGACTC
This sequence comes from Methylibium sp., assembly GCA_043718725.1. Classification (GTDB taxonomy): domain Bacteria; phylum Pseudomonadota; class Gammaproteobacteria; order Burkholderiales; family Burkholderiaceae_C; genus LGRD01. Next base: position 1,982 of record JAYSVE010000667.1, on the reverse strand, counting down.
TGATCTGCGCTGGCGTCTCAAGATGGTTGGCGCCCAAACAGCGCCGGAAGAGACAGCGCGTACGGCATTCTTGCGACGGTCCTATGACCAATGGCTCGACCTCTACGATGCCGCGGGCGAAGCGACAAGCGAGTTCGATCTGTTTTCGTTTGCTCAGGATGACGCGGCCGCTCCACATCATCCTCTGATGATTCCATTCGATCCGCAGGTCCGTTCGTTTCGCTTGAACAGCGTGGATGCCTTGCCTGCGTGGGAACTGGTGCGCAGCATCTACGGCCCCTTCCTGGATGCCGCAACACGGCGCCTGTTTCCGAACCAAGCGGGCCATTCCAGTGAAACCTGACATCGAGTTTCAGCCTGAAGTGATTCGCACCGCACTGTGCGAGTTGGAGTTAGTTGCAGCACAAGAAGGGCTTGAGCCGCCGGACGTGTCAAGGATCGTCGTCCCGACCAGCCACATCAAAGCGCTCAGTCTTGATTCAAGCGTCGTAGTGGGCATGCGCGGGGCAGGCAAAAGCTTTTGGACGGCCGTACTTTTCAGCCCCAAGCACCGCCGCTTCGTTGCGCAGTCTGCGCAACTGTCGAACCTCAAAGAACTCGAAGTTCGAGTCGGCTACGCGGAGGCGTCTTCAAGCCCCGACTTCCCCTCGAAAGCAAGGCTCGGCGCATTGCTGGCAGAAGGCTATGCGCCGCAGCAGATTTGGCTCGCGGTGCTGGTTCGCCATGCCCTTTCACTGGTGGAAGACAACGCCGCGGTGCAAGGACTCGACAGCATTCTTGCGATGGTGAAGAAGGACCCAATTGCCGCCGAGGCGGAGCTTTGGATAGCCGAGCGACGGCTCACGGAGCAGGGCGTTCGGCTCCTTGTTTTGTTCGACGCACTCGACCGACTGGCCGACGACTGGGAAACGGTACGGGGGTTGGTTCGCGCAGCGCTCGAGTGGTGTCTCTCCTGCAGAGCCTCCCGATCCATTCGATTGAAGTTTTTCATGCGACCGGACCTCGAAGACGACCCCTCGATCTGGACCTTCGCGGACAGCTCCAAGTTGCGCCAAGGGATAGTAAAGCTGGCATGGCACCCGATCGACCTGTATTCAGTCGCGCTTCAGTATCTTGCCAATCACGCTGTGGCCGGAGAGCACTTTCGAACGGTCGTTGAAAACAGCCTGGGGTTGCTGTTCAGGCAAGACGAAGGAACGTTCATCCTGCCGGATACGCTTCGTCGCGACGAGTCTGTAGCGCGCTTGGTCGTTGAAGCGATAGCGGGCCCGTGGATGGGCGCCAGCCCCAAGCGCGGCTACTCGTACACCTGGATTCCATTGCACCTCGCCGACGCGCGTGGCAATGGCAGTCCGCGCAGCATCCTGCTTGCCCTTAAACGCGCGGCGCAGTGGACTACCGAGCAGATGCCCGAGTTCGGTTCGCCACTGCACTTTCAAGGTATTCAGCACGGCGTCGCTGAAGCGTCGAAAACCCGCACTGACGAGATTTGGGAGGACTACCCCTGGATCAAGCCGGCTCTTGAAGCGGCCCGGGGTATAGAAGTGCCGTGCCACGTCAGCGACCTGGTCGACCGGTGGAAACAACAATCCACGCTCGCACTGATCGGCTCGTCGAGCGGCAGGCTGCCACCGCGCCGCTTCAGCAGCGATCCGCTGCGCAAGGGCAGTCCAGACGCCCTTATCGACGACATGATCGATCTGGCGGTGCTCTACCGCACCGATGACGACCGGCTGAACATGCCGGACATTTTTCGCATGGGTGTCGGTATCAAACGGCGTGGGGGCGTGCGCCCCCCGTCTCGATAGCCAATGGCGAGAATCGGGGAGATAGCGGCATGAGTCAGTTTGAATTGCACGCCAAGTCGGCGGTCGAGCTTGGTGCGGAGTTCGCTGCGAACCAACTCTCGCCGGTCGACGTGGTGCACGCCGTGCTCGCCCACATCGCCGCCTGGGAGCCGCACCTTCACGCCACCTATGCGC
>JAYSVE010000666.1:0-3488 GCA_043718725.1 Methylibium sp. | reverse complement strand
TGCCGGCGCTGCGCACGATGGTGCGCGCCAGCCTGGTGGCTGCCTGATGGCGCCGGCGCGCGTGCGCCGGACTGCTGCATGATGGTGCGATGAGCATTGCCCCGTACATCAAGGTCATCGGCCGCGGCAGCCAGGGCGCGCGCGCATTGAACGCGGAGCAGGCACTGGACCTGATGACCCAGTTGCTGGAGGGCCGCGTCACCGACCTGGAAGTCGGCGCATTCGCCGTCGCGATGCGCATCAAGGGTGAAACGCCGGCCGAGCTGGCGGGGTTTCTGGCGGCCACACAGCCGTTTTGCCTGGCGCCGTTTTCAGCGCGCACGCAGGTCTGGCTGCCCAGCTACAACGGCGCGCGCAAGCTGCCCAACCTGACGGCCCTGCTGGCGCTGCTGCTGGCGCGCGAAGGCGTGCCGGTGCTGGTGCATGGGCCGCTCACCGAGCCCGCGCGTGTGGCCAGCGCGGAGATTTTCTCGGCCCTCGGTTTGAGCATCGCGGGCGACGCTGCCGGCATCACCCGGGCCTGGCAGCGTGGTGAGCCGGTGTTCGTGCCGACGGAGGCGCTGTGCCCACCGCTGGCGCGGCTGTTGCATGTGCGCCGGGTCGTCGGCCTGCGCAACTCTGGTCACACGGTGGCCAAGGTGCTGCACCCGCTGGCGCTGGCGCAAAACCGCGGCGCCGTGTTTCGCGTCGTCAACCACACCCACCCCGAATACGCGGAGCTGTTGAGCCAGTTTCTGATCGAGACCCGCGCCGCTGCGATGCTGCTGCGCGGCACCGAGGGCGAACCGGTCGCCGACGCGCGCCGCACGCCCCGCATGGAGGTCTTCCTGCGCGGCGCGCGCCAGCCGGCGTTGAGCGTGGCCGCGCGCGAAGGTGCGCTGATCCAATCGCCCGAACTGCCGCGCGGCGGAGAAGTGGTCGCGACCATCGCCTACCTCAACGCCGTGTTGCTGAACCAGCTCGCGGCCCCCGAGCCGATCGCGCAGCAAGTGGAATGCATCTTGCGTGCGCTGGCTGAAATCAATGTCTCGCCAGCGCCGCACCATGAATCGACTTCCTGACGATCTTCGACCCCCGGTGGTCACACTGGTCGGCGCCGGCCCGGGCGACCCGGACCTGCTGACCGTCCAGGCCGTCAAGGCGATCCGCCGCGCCACCGTGTTGCTGGTCGACGACCTGGTCGGCGATGGCGTGCTGCGCTACGCACGCCGCGGCGCGCGCGTCATTCACGTCGGCAAGCGCGGCGGCCATCCGTGTGCCCCCTGGCCATCGCAGGCGATGGCCACCCCACTAGGGGAGCAGCCGGGCTTGGGACGGCCCGGCGCCCGGCAGAGCACGCCGCAGGAGTTCATCCACCGCCTGATGGTGGCGCAGGCCCGCAGCGGCGAGCGTGTGGTGCGCCTCAAGGGAGGTGACCCGTTCGTGTTCGGGCGCGGCGGCGAGGAATGTGATGCCTTGCGCGAAGCCGGCATCGAGGTCAAGGTCGTCAGCGGCCTGACCGCGGGCATCGCCGGCCCGGCGTCCATCGGCCTGCCGGTCACCGACCGGCGCCATTCGCGTGGCGTCGCATTGGTCACCGGCCACCAGCAACCCGGCGGCGATGGGCCCGACTGGGCGGCGCTGGCCAAGAGCGGCCTGACGCTGGTGATCTACATGGGCGTGGCGCGCTGCGCGCAGATCGTCGCCGAGCTGGTGGCGGCGGGCCTGTCGCCGGGCACTCCGGCTGCGGTGATTTCGCAGGCGTGCGGCGCCGACCAGCGCCAGGCGATGTGCACACTGGAGTCGCTGCCGCAAACAGTCGAAGCCGGCGGGTTCGCCAGCCCGGCCCTGCTGGTGATCGGTGACGTGGTGAGTGCGGCGCCGGCTTGGGTGACAAGTGCGTTCCTCGCCGGCGTCGGCGGCGGGCGGGGTCTTGTGCCCGAAGTTGAAATTCGGCCGTCAAGCGCGGTTCTGGAACCCGTGGTGCAACGATCGTCCGCGTAGCGCGAGCTATCCACGTCAGCTTCCGGCAAACCCTTGCGGCGCGGTGAAACGCTCCGCGGCGAGAGTGCCCGGCGGAAGCGTTCGAATTTTGCGATGATCCTGCCGCAAGATGTTCCGAGGGCCGAACAGGTGCAATTTGAATGGGACGAATCAAAGGCGGCTTCCAATGTCGGCAAGCACGGCGTGTCACTCGTGCCGAAAAGAAGCTCTATGAAGAAGGTTGAAGGTGAAATGCGTGTCGAATACAAGCGATCGGACTTTGTGAAGCTCGAACGCGGCAAGTTCTACAAAGAGGTTGCCAAAGGAACTTCCGTGGTGCTGCTGGACCCGGCGCTGGCCAAGGCGTTCCCGACCTCTCAATCGGTCAATGAAGCGCTGCGCGGCTTGCTGACGCTCGCAACCAGTGCCACCCGCGTATCTCGACGTCAGGTACGGATGCCTCGCAAGCGTGCTGCCGGCTGACAACGCCTTCCCCGATTCTTGAGGAGCGCGCGCTGCGCCGCCCCCAGTGGTTTGGGGCAACCGGAAGCGCAACTGCTCCGGCATGCCGGCGAGGCACATGCTTTGGAGGAAGAGAGCGAGGGCTTGTCCGACAGGCACCCTCGCGGCTCGCAACGATGCTGACCCGGAGCACGAGCCTCGCTCAGCGCAGCTTGCTCAGCCGCTCCGCCATGCGCGTTTGCCAACCCGGGCCGGTCGCCTTCCAGCGTTCGATCACGTCGGCCGGCAGGCGCAGCGAAATCAGCTTGCGTGGGTTGGGTGACAAAGGCCGCCCGCCCTTGTTGATCTTCGCGCGCGCGAGAATGTCTTCGGTGAGTTCGGGGAGTTCTTCGTACTCCTCGGGTTTCGCTTTGTGAGCATCGACGCGAGCGAGATCAGACTTCAAGGAGCGGCGCGATGCGGGCTTGTTCGCGTTCATTGGCTTTCCTCATGCTGAAGACGTGGCGATCCGCGCCACCCGGCGTGTAGTCCACGACGACCATGCGCCCGGCCAAGTGGCCATAGCAGATGATGCGGGCTTCGCCATAGTCCTTGCGTATGTCTTCCACTTCCAACGTGACACCCGCGAAGACGCTTTCGGCGTCGGCGAAATCTAGTCCTCGATCGGCCAGCGCCTTCTCGCGCTTGACCGCGTCGAATGTGATTCGCATGCGGTTAATGTATCTACAAAAACACCTTCCTGAAAGCTGTTCTCAGCCGCCCGCTCGGCGCTGATCGCGACCTATGCCGGAACACCGGGCTCCCAAACGTGGAGCCGGGCAACAGTCCTTGAAGGTGATCGGCCGAAGATACGTCTGTGACGTATGATCAGGAAATGCTCTCCATCTTCGAAACACCCACGTTCGTGGCCGAAGCGGCCAAGATCTGGGCCGACGAGGAGCGCCTCGAGTTCTTCGCTTGGATCGCAACGGAACCCGAGACGGGTGCTGTCATCGCCGGCAGCGGCGGCTGTCGCAAGGTGCGGTGGTCGCGCCCTGGCATGGGCAAGCGCGGCGGGGCACGGG
>JAYSVE010000665.1:0-8273 GCA_043718725.1 Methylibium sp. | reverse complement strand
ACGAATTGCGGCGATTTCCTGAGCCGTCTTCTTTCGGCTGTCTTCGGCATCATCGGTGCCTAACTCATCGGCGGTCTCGCCGAGCGATTCGTAGTCCTCATCGAGTTCATCGACCAGACCGCCCGGGGCCTCCTCGTTGAGGGCCTGCTTCAATCGACGAATCAAGGTGTCCAGTGCGCCAGCGATGGCAAAGGTGCTCGATGCCAACAGCTTGCGCAGCACCAGCGTGATGAGCTGGCGCTGGCTGTTGGGCAATGCGTAGAGGTTGCCGCGCTGGAGGTACTCGGACACCAGGTCGTACAACCGCGTTTCGTCCTCGCCTGGCTTGAACTCGCGCAACAGCGGGATGCGTTTGGTGTACTTGACGTAGGCACCAAACTGCCGACGCAGGGTGCGCTTGCAGATGGGGCTGATGCGGTGCTTCAGTGCCTCGAAGCTACCTGCATCACGCTGACCTTGTCCATTGGGCCCGAACTGTTGGCGAAAGCTGTCCAGGTCACCGAAGACACGGTCGTCGATGAAGCTCACCAAGCCGTACAGCTCCAGCAGCGAGTTCTGCAGCGGGGTGGCAGTGAGCAAGACCTTGGGAGCGTGCGCCAACGCGTCGAGCAGCGTGCGCGCCATCTTGTTGTCGGGCTTGACGCTTGCGCTCGGCCCAGCGCTGTGCGATCAGCAGGCCAGCCTCAATGGTCTTACCCAGGCCCACCTCGTCGGCCAGGATCACGCCTTTGGATAGTGGATTCCTCGTGGCGAATAGAGCCGCGTCGATCTGGTGTGGGTTCAGATCAACCTGCGCGTCCAGCAACGCGCCGGCTATTCCGTCCATCGAATCGGTGGCCGCCCTGAGCGTGAGCTTGTGCGCGAAGTACGCGAGCTGGTGCGGGCTGAAGTGCATGCGTCAGCGGCTCACGTCATTTTCCTGCCACGAACGCTTGCGGCGAAATCACTCGCCCCTGCATGCCTGCATCCCGAAGCAGCAGCTTGTCGCCAGTGACAAGCAGCAGGTCTGCCTTCGCTGCGAGCAGTTCCCACAGCAACTGATCGCCAGGGTCGGGAGCAGGCGGGGCGGCAACGGGCGCCAGCACGATCGCGTGTTGGGTAAGGTCGGTCAGGATGGCATCCACCTCGGCAACCGTCAGTCCATGGAGTTTGCGCAGGTTCGGCCGCACGAGCACCGTGCGGTATTCAGCCAGCAGCGCCTCGGACACGACAAAGGGAAACGCAGCGGCCAGCATGCCGTCCAGGATGCGGGCGACGGGCGACGCTTCGTGCGTGGTCAGCAGACCGGCCACGACGACGTTGGTATCGACGATGACGGCCGGGCGAGTCACGGCTTGCGGCGGACCGCTCGAACCTGTTCCTGCGCCACTGCTACCGCCTGGTCTTCCGTCAGCTTGCTGCGCGCTCGCGCCCGGCGCACGAGGTCACGCGCGTCCTCACGCGACTTGATTCCGTAGAAATCCAGGCTCTCGTCAATCAGTTGCCCGATGGTCTTGTCGCGCTGCGCCGACGCCTCCTTGAGTGCCCGGTAACGGGCTTCGGACAGGGTGATGGTCAGACGGCTCATGCCAGCCTCATGTTGGTGTTTTGACACCAATATGCTAGCGCACCATGCCTTCTCTTGCAAAATCGAGGCCAACGAGCACGACCTTCTGCCTTCCAGCGCTGACCTTTGTCACATCAGCACAATGTCGTACTGCTCCGGCGACCCGGTGGCCTCGGCCTGCAGCGAGATCGGCTTGCCGATGAAGTCGCTCAAACCTGCCAGGTGCTGGCTCTCTTCGTCGAGCAGCATCTCGACCACGCTGGCAGCGGCCACGACGCGGAACTCTCTGGGGTTGAACTGGCGCGCCTCGCGCAGGATCTCGCGCAGGATGTTGTAGCAGACGCTGCGCGCCGTCTTGACCTGGCCCTTGCCCTGGCAGGTGGGGCAGGGCTCGCACAGCATGTGGGCCAGCGACTCGCGGGTGCGCTTGCGCGTCATCTCCACCAGCCCGAGCTGGGTGAAACCGCTGACGCTGATCTTGGTGCGGTCGCGCGCGAGTTGCTTGCGCAACTCGGCCAGCACGGCGGTCTGGTGCTCCTCGCGCGTCATGTCGATGAAGTCGATGATGACGATGCCACCCAGGTTGCGCAGGCGCAGTTGGCGAGCCATCGCCTGCGCGGCCTCCAGGTTGGTCTTGAAGATGGTGTCGTCGAAGTTGCGCGCGCCGACGAAGCCGCCGGTGTTCACGTCCACCGTGGTCAACGCCTCGGTCTGGTCGATGATGAGGTAGCCGCCGGACTTCAGGTCGACCCGCCGCGCCAGCGCGCGTTCGATCTCGTCGTCGATGTTGAACAGGTCGAAGATCGGCCGCTCGCCCTTGTAGTGTTCGAGCTTGGCCACCGAGGTGGGGGTGAAATCGGCGCCGAACTTTTTTAACAGGTCGAACTGCATCAGTGAATCGATGCGGATCGCCTGCGTCGCGTCGTGAGCCAGGTCGCGCAGCACCCGTTCGACCAGGCTCAGGTCCTGGTGCAGCAGGCTGCCCGGCGGCGACTTGAAGCTGCGCTCGCGCACCGCGCTCCAAGTCTTGCGCAGGTAGGTGATGTCGTCCGTCAGTTCGGCGTCACTCGCCTCTTCGGCATTGGTGCGCAGGATGAAGCCGCCGCCCGGCCCGGCCCCTTCGGGCAGCGCGGCCAGCACGGTCATGCGCGCGCGCAGTTGCTCGCGCAACTCGCTGGAGCCGATCTTCTGCGAGATGCCGATGCGGTCGTCCTGGGGCAAAAACACCAGCAAGCGCCCGGCAATGCTGATTTGCGTGGACAGCCGCGCACCCTTGCTGCCGATCGGGTCCTTGATGACCTGCACGGTCAGCGTCTGGCCTTCGAACACCAGCCGCTCGATCGGGCCGGGCGGCGCCGCGCCGGCCCCGTGCTCGCCGCGCGGCAAGGCGTTTGACGCGCCTCGAGGCGTCACACCGTTGACCTGCACATCGGCGACATGCAGGAAAGCCGCCCGCTCCAGGCCGATGTCGATGAACGCCGACTGCATGCCCGGCAACACCCTGGCCACCCGGCCCGCGTAGATGTTCCCGACCAGGCCACGCTCTAGGGTGCGCTCCACATGCAGCTCCTGCACCGCACCGTTCTCGACGACCGCGACGCGGGTTTCCTGCGGCGCCCAGTTGATCAAAATTTCTTGCATGGGCACGATGGTATGTCAGCGTGGTCTCGCGCCGATGCCCGCCCGGCGCAGCAATTGCGCGGTCTCGAAAAGGGGCAGACCCATGATGCCGCTGTAGCTGCCGTCGATGTGGGCGATCCACGCCGCCAGCGAACTTTGTACGGCATAGGCACCGGCCTTGCCGAACGGCTCGCCGCTTTCTACATAGGCCTGGATCACCGCCTGCGGCAGCTCGGCGAACCGCACCTTGGAGACGTTGACGGCCAACCAGCGGCGCCGGCCCACGGCCAGCGCCACGGCGGTGATCACACGGTGGGTGTGGCCGGACAGTTGGCGCAGCGTGATGCTGGCCGCCGACGCGTCGGCCGGCTTGCCGAGGATGCGCCGGCCCAACGCCACCGTGGTGTCCGAGCACAGGATGGGCGCGGGCGGCAGGCCGCGGGCTTGCAGGCGCCGGCGCGCGGCGTTCAGCTTGGCGAGCGTGACCCGCTCGCAATAGTCGCGCGGCAACTCGCCGGGCCGCTCGGCCTCCAGGGCTTCGGCGTCTTCGCCGGCGCCGGGCAGCAACAACTCGAAGCGCACGCCGATCTGCGCCAGCAACTGGCTGCGCCGCGGGCTCTGCGAGGCGAGGTAGATGAAGTCGTGTGCGCTTTGCGTTGCCGCGACGCTACGCTCACTCACGGTGGTAGGGGTGGTTGATGGTCACGGTCCAGGCGCGGTACAGCGCTTCGGCCAGCAGCACGCGCACCAAGGCGTGCGGCAAGGTCAGGTCGGACAGGCGCAGGCTCTCGTGCGCGCTGGCCTTGAGCGCCGCGTCCAGGCCGTCCGGGCCGCCCACCAGCAGGGCCACGTCGCGGCCATCGCCCAGCCAGAGCTTCATGCGCTCGGCCAGTTGCAAGGTGGTCGCGCGCTCGCCGCGTTCGTCGAGCACGACGCGCCGCGCGCCCTTGGGGCACACGGCTTGCAAACGGGTGGCTTCAGCGGTCAACAGTTGGGCCAGCGTGCGCGAGCCGCGCGGTTCGGCCTTGACGGCCTTCAGCTCCAGGGCCATCTCGGGCGGAAAGCGCTTGGCGAAGTCGCTGTACGCCGCTTCGGCCCAGGCGGGCTGGCGCTGGCCGACCGCCAGCAGCAGCAACTTCATGCCCGCGACGGGCTCTTCCTGGCGACGGCCTTTTTGGCGGCCGGCTGGGGGGCGGCGCTGCGTTTGGCCGGCGCCGCCTTGGCCGTCGACCTGGCCGCAACGCCGGTCTTCCTTGCTACCGGCGTCTTCACCGCGGCCCGTTTGACGCCCACGACCCGGGTCACCGTGGCCTTGGCCAGCGGCGGCGTCGGCCGGCGTGGCGGCGCCCTGACGCCGGCCGGCGCCTTGGCCGCGACGGCCCGCTGGACGGCGGCCCGGCTGGGGGGCGGTTTCTTCGCGGGCGCCTTCTTTGCCGGCGCTTTCTTTGCCGTCGCTTTCTCTGCCGGCGCCGTCTTTGCCGTCGAATTTCTGGCGGGTGCCTTCCGAGCCACCCCCTTTGCAGCCGGCGCCCGCTTCGAACGCGCGGCCGGCTCGGGCTCGGACGCCTTCACCAACTTGCCGGAGGCGGTGTTGAGTTTCATGTTGACCGGCTTCTCGCCCCAGATTTCTTCGAGGTGGTAGTACTCGCGAATCGAGGGTTGCATCACGTGCACCACGGCCGCTCCGCAGTCGACGATGATCCATTCGCCGTTGGCCTCGCCCTCGGTGCGCAGCACGGGGAAGCCGGCGCCCTTGACCGCGTCGCGCACGCTGGCCGCGAGGGACTTGGTCTGTCGGTTGCTTGTGCCAGAGGCGATGATCACGCGCTCGAACAGGGGCGACAGATGCTCGGTGTTGAACACGACGATGTTCTGGGCTTTCACGTCTTCCAGACCATCGACGACGGCGCGTTGCAGTTTTCGGATGTCCATTCAGTTCCTGGGTTTGCCGCGGGTGGGGCGGTGAGGGTCAATATATCGCGGTGCGAGGTGTCGCAGTGGGGTGTCGCGGCCGGGCCTGTCCTCAGCTTTTGGGAGGCTCCGGTGCCTCAAAGGCCCAGTCGCGCGGGCGCAGGAAATCACTGTACAGGCGGGCCTCGGGCGTGCCGGCTTCGGGGTGCCAGTTGTAGCGCCATTTGACGACGGGCGGCATCGACATCAGGATGCTTTCGGTGCGCCCGCCCGATTGCAGGCCGAACAAGGTGCCGCGGTCGAACACCAGGTTGAACTCGACATAGCGGCCGCGCCGGTAGGCCTGGAAGTCGCGCTCGCGTTCGCCATAGGGCGTGTCCTTGCGGCGCTGGACGATGGGGAGGTAGGCGGCCAAGAACGCGTCACCGACCGCGCGCAGCAGGGCAAAGCCGGCGTCGAAACCGGCCTCGGAATAGTCATCGAAGAACACCCCGCCGATGCCGCGCGGCTCGTTGCGGTGCTTGAGGAAGAAGTATTCGTCGCACCACTGCTTGAAGCGCGGGTACTTGTCGGCACCGAAGGGCGCCAGCGCGTCGCGGTTGACCCCATGGAAGTGGCGCGCGTCTTCTTCGAAGCCGTAGTAGGGCGTCAGGTCCATGCCGCCGCCAAACCAGCTGACCGGCGCGCGGCCGGCCGGCAACGCGGCAAAGAAGCGCACGTTCATGTGCACCGTCGGAACAAACGGGTTGTGCGGGTGCAGCACCAGAGACACGCCCAGCGCCTCGAACGGCGCGCCGGCCAGCTCGGGGCGATGCTGCGTGGCCGAGGGCGGCAAGACCTTGCCGGTGACGTGCGAGAAGTTGCAGCCGCCACGCTCCAGCAGGCGACCGCCTTCGATCAGCCGCGACAGGCCATCGCCTTCGAGCTTGCCGCCGGGCTCGCGGGTCCAGGCGTCGCGGTCAAAGGCCCGCCCCTCTTGCGCCTCCAGCGCCGCGATGATGCGTTGCTGCAGGCCGAGCAGGTAGTGGCGAACCTCCTGGGTGTTCATCGGAATCCTGCGCGACGCCAGCGGGTCGGGGTCACCGCTTGATGGCCCGGTGCCCGATGTCCCTGCGGTACTGCGCGCCGTCGAACTGAATGCCTTGCAGCGCGCCGTAGGCGCGCTGCTGGGCCAGCTTGACCGAATCGCCCAGCGCGGTGACGCACAGCACGCGGCCACCGGCCGTGACCAGCGCACCGTTGTTCGACGCCGTGCCGGCATGGAACACGACCGCCTCGGCGGCTTCGGCCGGCAGCCCGGTGATGGGGTCGCCCTTGCGCGGGTCCAGCGGGTAGCCGGCGCTGGCCATCACGACGCCGAGCGCCACCCGGCGGTCCCATTGCAGCGCCACCTGGTCGAGCGTGCCGTCGGTGGCGTGCATCAGCACGTCGATCAGGTCGGTCTTCAGGCGCATCAGGATGGGCTGGGTTTCGGGGTCGCCCAGCCGACAGTTGAACTCCACGGTGCGCGGCTGGCCGTGGGCGTCGATCATCAGGCCGGCATACAGGAACCCGGTGTAGACATGGCCGTCGCGCGCCATGCCCTGGATCGTCGGCAGGATGATTTCGTGCATCACCTTGGCATGCACATTGGGCGTGACCACCGGCGCCGGCGAATAGGCGCCCATGCCGCCGGTGTTCGGGCCCTGGTCGTGGTCGAGCAGGCGCTTGTGGTCCTGGCTGGTGGCCAGCGACAGCACGTTCTTGCCGTCGCACAGCACGATGAAGCTGGCCTCCTCGCCTTCGAGAAATTGCTCGACCACCACCCGCGCACCGCTGGCGTTGTGCTGCACGCCGAGTTTGTTGTCGGCCTCGGTGCCGCCCAGCATCCAGTCGATGGCCTCATGCGCCTGGGCCAGGTCGGTGGCAACGACCACGCCCTTTCCCGCCGCCAGGCCATCGGCCTTGATGACGATGGGCGCGCCCTCGACGTCGACATAGGCATGGGCGGCGGCGGCATCGTGAAAGGTCTGGTGCGCCGCGGTGGGGATGCGGTGGCGCACCATGAATGCCTTGGCAAAGGCCTTCGAACTCTCCAGCCGCGCGGCTGCCTGCGTGGGGCCGAACACACGCAGCCCCTTGTTGCGGAACACGTCGACGACGCCAGCCGCCAACGGCCCTTCCGGGCCCACGACGGTGAGGGTGATTTTTTCGCGCGCGGCAAAGTCGGCCAGCGCCGCGATGTCGGTGATGGGCAGGTTGCGAAACCGGCCGTCGGCCGCGGTGCCGCCATTGCCGGGCGCCACAAAGACCACCTGGACCTTGGGCGACTGGACCAGCTTCCACGCCAGCGCGTGTTCGCGCCCGCCGCCGCCGATGACGAGGACTTTCATTGCGGGCTCCGCCCAGCCGCCTCAAGGAGGCCGGGCGGCCCCTCGGGGGGCCGCGCGCGAACGCGAGCCGCGGCCCTCATTCGTCCATGACCGCGTTGTGATAGACGGCCTGGGTGTCGTCCAGGTCTTCGATCACGTCCAGGAGTTTTTGCATGCGCTGCGCGTCATCGCCCGACAGCTCGACGCTGTTCTCGGCGCGCATCGTCACTTCAGCCACGTCGGGCTTGAGGCCGGCGGCCTCCAGCGCGAGCTTCACCGGCTCGAAGTCGGGCGGTGCGCACAGCACTTCGACGGCTCCGTCCGCATCGGTGACCACGTCTTCGGCGCCGGCCTCCAGGGCGGCTTCCATCACCTTGTCTTCGTTGGTGCCGGGGGCAAACACAAACTGGCCGCAATGCTTGAACTGGAACGCGACCGAGCCTTCGGTGCCCATGTTGCCGCCGTACTTGCTGAAGGCGTGGCGCACTTCGGCGACCGTGCGCACGCGGTTGTCCGTCATGCTGTCGACGATGATGGCCGCGCCGCCGATGCCATAGCCTTCATAGCGGATTTCTTCGTAGTTCAGCCCTTCGAGCGTGCCTGAGGCTTTTTCGACGTTGTACTTGACCCGGTCGGCAGGCATGTTGGCCGCCTTGGCCTTGTCGATCGCCAACCGAAGCCGCGGGTTCATCGCCGGGTCGCCGCCGCCCTGGCGGGCCGCGACGGTGATTTCGCGGATCACCCGGGTCCAGACCTTGCCGCGCTTTTCGTCCTGGCGGCCCTTGCGGTGCTGGATGTTGGCCCACTTGGAATGTCCGGCCATGGAGGCTCCTGATGCACAGGCT
>JAYSVE010000664.1:0-8276 GCA_043718725.1 Methylibium sp. | reverse complement strand
CCGCCGACGGCCAGTCCACCGGCACCGCTACTTCAGGAACTCCGGCGAGATCAAGCGCGGCAGGAACAGGATGATTTCGGGGAACACGATGGTCAGCGCCAGCACGCCCAGCATCGGCATCAGCATGATCATCACGTCCTTGATCACCGAGCGCAGGCGCACCTTGGCAATCGCGCAAGAGATCATCAGGCACAGGCCATAGGGTGGCGTCACCAGCCCGAACGCCAGCGAAATGATGCCCACCATCGCAAAGTGCACCGGGTCCATGTGGACCGCTCGCGCCAGCGGTTCGAGGATGGTGCCGACGATGATGATGGCGGGAATGGCGTCGAGAAAGCAGCCCACCACGAGAAAGCAAAACGCGATGAAGAAGCCGGTGCCGGTGATGCCCATGCCCCAGGAACCCACACCGGCGAGCAGCGCCTTCGGGATCTGGTAATAGGCGAGCAGCCAGCCGAACGCGCTGGCGGTGCCGACGCAAAACAGCGCCACCGCGGCCAGCTTGCCGGTGTCGAGCAGCGCGCCGTTGAGTTGCTTGCCGCTCATCTCGCGGTAGACGAAGGCCGACAGCGCCCCGGCGTAGAGCACCGCGATCGCCGCCGATTCGGTGGCCGTGAACCAGCCGAAGATCTTGCCGCCGATGATGATCACCGGCGTCATCAGCGCGGGGATCGAGATCGCCAGCGCGATGAACACCTCCTTCAGCGACGAGCGCGGGTATTTGGGGTAGTTGCGCAGCTTGGCATAGACATGCACGGTGGCCATCTGCACCGCCCCGAGCAGCAGCCCCGGCAGGATGCCGGCCAGAAACAGCGCGCCGATCGACACCGACAAAGTGCCGCCCCACACGATCATCAGGATCGACGGCGGGATGATCACCGCGAGCACCGCCGACACCGCGGTGATGGCCACCGAAAAGCTCATGTCGTAGCCTTCCCTGACCTGGGCTTCGATGAAGATCTTGCCCTGGCTCGCGGCGTCGGCGGTCGACGACCCCGAGATGCCCGCGAAGAAGATCGACAGCACCACGTTGACCTGCGCCAGCCCGCCCGGCAGATGCCCGACCAGGTCGCGCGACAGCCGCACCAGCCGGTCGGTGATGCCACCCACGTTCATCAGGTTGGCGGTCAGCAGAAAAAATGGCACGGCCAGCAGGATGAACGAGTTGTACGACTTGAAGGTCTCGTTGAACAGGATCATCGGCGACAGCCGCGGCTCGATCAGCATCACCGGCAGGCAGGCCAGGCCCAGCGCGAAGGCGATCGGCACGCGCAGGAACATCAGCGTGAAGAACACGCCGAACAGCAAAAACGCGGCAATCGCCGGCGTCAAAGCGGCGCCGCCGCTCATGCCCCTTCCCTGGCGCGCAACGTGCGCAGGTCGTCAACGAAGCGCTCGCCCAGAAACAGCACCCAGGTCAAACCCGCAAGCGGCCAGGCCACGAAGATGTAGGGCATGGGCAGCTCCGCCAGTTCGGAGTTCTGGCTCCAGCCGAACTGCACAAAGCGGATGCCGTACCAGACGAAGACCAGCGCGAAAAGCAACACAAAGACGTTGCTGACGATGCGCAGCAACGCGTTCGCGCGCGGCTTGAGTTCGGGCCACAGGTCGACATCGAAGTGCGCGCCTTCGCGAATGCCCACCATGGAGCCGATCATGATCATCCAGACAAACAAGAAGCGCGCCATCTCCTCGGTCCAGATGTAGCTGGGGATCAGCGAGGTGAAGCGCGAGAAGATCTGCAGGCTGACCGGGACGATCAGGATGGCGACGCTGGCGACCAGCGCCACGTCGAGCGCGCGGTGGTAGGCGGCAATGAACTTGCGCATTCGGCTCCAGGGGTTCACGAACAAGGCGGGCAAGCCAGCCCGGCGCGGGCCGAGCGCCCGCCGGGTCCGCGGCGGCCTCTACAAGGCGTTGATCTTGTTGAGGATGGCCTCGGCGCCGATCTCCTTGGCGTAGTCGATCATCACCGGATCGACCAGCTTCTTCATCGCGTCACGGTCGGTGAACGGGATTCGCTTGAGCTTGCCGGCTTTCTCAAGCGTTTCGAGCTTGATCGTGTCTTCGCGCGACTCGATCTGGCGGCCGTAGATTCCGGCCTCCTTGCCGGCCTTGACGACCGCCGCCTGCAGCTCCGGCGGCAACTTCTTGAAGGTCTTGCCCGAGAACGCCAGCGGCCGGATCGTGATCGCGTGCTGGGTCATGTTGAGGTTGGGCGCGACCTCGAAGAACTTCATCTGCTCGACGCCCGCGGCCTCGTTCTCGCCGGCCTGGATGACGCCGTTCTGGATCGCGTTGTAGACCTCGTTGTAGGCGATCACGGTGGGCGCCATGCCGGTCGCGCCGAAGGTCTTGCTCCAGATCGGCGCGCCCTGGACGCGGACCTTGAGCCCCTTCAGGTCGGCCAGCGTGCGCACCGGCTTGTTGGCAAAGATGTTGCGCGTGCCGCCGCCGGCATAGCCGATCAGCATGACCTCGGCCTTGGCCGCAACTTCGTCGGCGACCGGTTTGAGGGTGTCGGCGTCGAGCACCTTGTTCCAGTGGTCGAGGTCGCGAAACAGGAACGGCGCGTCGATGAACGGCGCGGCCTTGGAGAAGGTCGACATGTGGGCCGGCGAAACGATGGCGTAGTCGACCGACACGCCCTGGTTCATGTAGGCGAAGTAGTCTTTCTCCAGGCCGAGTTCGCTGTTCTTGTGCAGCACAAAGTTGATCGGCTTGCCGTAGTACTGCTTGACGAGTTCTTCAAACTTGACCAGCGCCTTGGTGAAGGCGTGGTCGTCGTTGAACTGCGATGCGCCGTGCAGCGTGATCGGCGCCTGGGCCGCGAGGTTGAAGGAAAGGGCCGCCGTGAGTGCGGCGGCGCAGCGCAGCGCGGCGCGAAGGGTTTGTCGCATCGTCTTCTCCAAGGGTTGCAAAGCCTCCCTGGGTTGCGCCGCCTACCTGGGGCGGTTGCAGACGGGTCGGGTGGTGGGACATTGGACCCGGGTTGGCGGCGCCCTGTCAACGCGATCGAGGGTGCTTTGCGGCCTTCCCAGGGTTATCGAGGGTGTCCGACCGGCGCAAAGGCCGCCAGCGAATCAGACGCAGCGTGAGGCGACCACAACCGCGCGGCAGCCGCGCGGCAACCGCGGCGCCGTTCAGTCGCCCATCACGACGCCTTCGCGGCGCGGGTCGGCGCCGCCCAGCCAGACCGCCCGGCCAGCCAGGACGCCGCGCTGAATGGCTTGCAACCCGCTGGTCTGCACCGTCTCCCGCACTTCGTGGCCGCGCGCCTGGAGCGCGCTAATCAAGGCCTGCGAGGCGCGTTCCCGCTCCAGCTCGGTGGGCCCGTTGCGCGAGCCGAAGTTGGGCAGCGAGATGGCCTGTTGAACGTCCAGCCCCCAGTCGAGCGTGGCGACCAGCACCTTGGCCACATGGTTGATGATGGCCGGGCCGCCGGCCGAGCCCAGGCTCATCAACAGCCGGCCGCTTGCCTTGTCGAACACCAGCATCGGCGCCATCGACGAGCGCGGCCGCTTGCCGCCTTCGACGCGGTTGGCGACCGGCACGCCGTTCTCCTCGGGCACGAACGAAAAGTCGGTCAGTTCGTTGTTGAGCAGAAAGCCGCGCACCATGATCTGCGCGCCGAAGGCGTTCTCGATGGTCGTCGTCATGGCCAGCGCATTGCCGTCGGCGTCGACCACCGACACATGCGAGGTCGACGGCAACTCGGCGCTGCGATCGTCGGCCAGGCTCAGCGCCGGCGCCGGCGCCATCGGCACGCCCGGCATGGCGCGGCCCATGCTTTGCCCGGTGATGAGGGCCGCGCGCCGGGCCAGGTAGGCCGGGTTCAACAAGGCGGCCGGGCTGGCGCCGGGCAGGCTGACGAAGTCGGGGTCGGCCACAAACCGGGCGCGGTCGGCAAACGCCAGCCGCCCGGCCTCGCTGATGAGGTGCACGGCGTCGGCGCTGGGCTCCAGGCCGGTGGCGGTTTGCACCGGCGCCAGGGCCGCCAGGTTGTGGCTGGACAGCATGCCCAGCATCTGGGCGATGGCCAACGGGCCCGACGACGGCGGCGCCATGCCGCACAGGCGCCACTGCCGATGGTCGAAGCACAAGGGCTCACGGGTTTTCGCGCGGTAGCCCGCAAGGTCGGCGACGCTGAGCAGGCCGGGACTGCGCGGGTGGTCGCGCACCTTGGCAACGATCTCCAGCGCCAGCGGTCCTTCGTGCAAAGCCACCGCACCGCGCTCGGCCACGTCGCGCAACACGGCCGCCAACTCGGGGTTGCGCAGCACGCTGCCGGCCTTCTTCGGGCTGCCGTCGGCGTCGAAGAAATAGGCCGCCGCGGCGGGATCGTTGCGCAGGGCCTGGGCCGAATCGTCGCGCAGCAGCGTGGCCAGGCGGGTGCTGACCACGAAGCCTTGTTCGGCCAGGCGGATGGCCGGCGCGAACAGCGTCTTCCAGGGCCGCTTGCCATGCTGGCGGTGGGCCAGTTCGAGCGCCCGCAAGACACCCGGCGTGCCGACCGAACGACCGCCGACGACGGCGTCCATGAAGGCCATGGGCTTGCCGTCGCGCAGGAACAACTCGGGCGTCGCGGCGGCAGGCGCGGTTTCGCGGCCGTCAAAGGTCTGCACCCGGCGCGTGTCCCAGTGCACCAGGAACAGCCCGCCGCCCAGGCCCGAGGACTGCGGTTCCACCAAGGCCAGCACCATCTGCACCGCAATCGCCGCATCGACGGCGCTGCCGCCGGCCGCGAGCACCTGGTGGCCGGCCTCAGTGGCAGGGGGTTGGCGGCGGCCACCATGAATTTTTGCGCCGACCGCACGGGCTTGTCGGCAAAGCCGCTGGCGGCCTCGGGCGCCTGCGCTGGCGCGACCGGGGCGCGCTCGCGCAGGCCGGTCGGCGCGCCGGCGCAGGCCAGCAGCAGCAGCAGCGGCGCCAGCCCGGGCAGCGTTCGTCGATTCACGCGGGGTCCTTGCCCGGCGGGTCCAGCGCCACCTGGTGCATCACGCGCTGCGGGAACGGTATCTGCACCGCTTCGGCGTTGAGCAGGTCCAGCACCGCGAGATTGACCTCCGAGCGCACATTGCCCTGGCCGTTTTCGGGGTCGCGAATCCAGAAGTAGATCTTCAGGTCCATGCCGTCGGCCGCAAAATTTGCCAACTGGCAACTCGGCGCCGGGTCTTCGAGCACCCGGGCCACCGCGGCCACCACCGCTTCGAGCTTGGGTTGCAGGCCGCGCACATCGGTGCCGTAGGCCACTTGGACACTGGTGCTGAGCGCGACCTTGGGGTCGGCCAGCGACGAGTTCTCGACCCGCTGCGTGATCAGCATCTCGTTGGGCACGATGGCCTCGCGGCCGTTCAATGCGCGGATCACGGTGTAGCGGGTGCGGATGTCGGTGACGCAGCCTTCGAAATTGTCGACCTTGACCATGTCGCCGATGCGCAAGGAGCGCTCGGCCAGGATGACAAAGCCGCTGATGTAGTTGGCCGCGATCTTTTGCAAGCCGAAGCCCAGGCCCACGCCGACGGCGCCGCCCAGCACCGACAGCGCGGTCAGGTCGATGCCCACCGCCGACATCGCCAGCAGCAGGCCGACGAACAGCAGCACCACGCGCACCAGGTTGGCGGCGATCTTGCGCACCGACAGGTCGTCGCCACTGCCGTGCAGCAGTTTCTTCTCGATGCCGGCCGAGACCCACAGCGCCAGCACCAGCACCAGGCCGGCGGTGATCGTGCCCTCGACCAGGTTGCGCAGCGTGATCGGTGCATTGCCCAGCTTCCACTGCACCTCGTCCATCGCATCGAGCACCAGCGGCAACGCGCCGGTGACCCACAGCACCACGGCAAACCAGGCCAGCCAGGAAATGGTTTTCTCGATCGAGCGCACCCAGCCCGACTGCGGAAAGGTGGCGCTGAGCACCCGCACGCTCAGGCGGATGACGACGAGCGACAGCAGCACAGGAATCGCCAGCTTGAACACCGCCGGGGTCAACATCCCCGCGGTGGCCAGCCTGGCCCCATAGGCAAACGCCAACGCCAGCACCGGGAACAACACACCGTCGACGATGCGCTTGCCGAACCAGATGGAACCCTCGGGCGCCACGCGCCCGCGCGCCAGGCGCACCACGCACCAGGCGAGCAACAGGCAGGCGAGCAGGAACGCCAGCTCCTGCAGCGCGCTGAGCTGGGTCAGGGAGCGCAGCAGGTCGGTCAGCTCGGCGGTGTCTGGGGTGCGTGCCATGGGTTGTTTGTGGATGTTCTGGCCTTCAGTATCCCCGGCGCCAGCTCGGCGTTGACGCGACTTCAGACTTGGGTGGGCAATCGCAACAGCTCGCTCAGTGCGACGCCAAGCAGTCCTTGAGCTTCGAACCATGCAGCCGAACCAACGCCGGCTGGATGAACCGACAGGGGTCGGCAATGTCCGGCCAGACCACCCGTTTGCTCGCCAGGTGTGGCTTGAGACGCGCCGACAGTTTGGCCTGGTGTTCGCGCTTCAAAGCTCACGACGGCCCGCAACAAGCGCCGCCCGTCCCACCCTGGTCCTGAATCGGCGGGCACGGCACCGAGCCATAAGAGCAGTAGACGCAGCAGTCGCCCGGCTTGGGCCGCAGCAGCGCACCACACGCCGTGCATTCATAGAACCACTGGCAGGCATCGGTGGGCATGGTTTCCACTTTGCTGTGCCCGCACTGGGGACAGGCAATGACGGATTCGAGAATCGGTTGGGCGGGCATGGTGAAAACTCCTCGACAGGCTTGGTTGTGCGCGACTGCGGCCGGCGTCCCCGGCCCGCCCGAGGCCCCGCCTCAAACCCCCGCCAACACCCGCAAATGCACCGCCACGCTGCGCGCCAGCGCGCCCAGGTTGTAGCCGCCCTCCAGGCAGGACACGATGCGCCCCAACGAATGCCGGTCGGCCACGCCCTTGATCTGCCGGGTGATCCATTCGTAGTCGGCTTCGACCAGCCCGAGCTGGCCCAGATCGTCGTCGCGGTGAGCGTCGAAACCGGCCGAGATGAAGATCATCTCGGGCCGAAACTCTTCCAGGCGCGGCATCCAGTGGGCTTCGATCAGGTCGCGGATCGCCGGGCCGCGGGTGTAGGGCGGGACCGGCAGGTTGAGCATGTTGGTGCCCAGCGGCACGCCGCCGCTGCCCGGGTACAGTGGGTGCTGGAACAGGCCGACCATCAGAGCGCGCTCGTCGCCGGCCAGGATGTCTTCGGTGCCGTTGCCGTGGTGCACGTCGAAGTCGACCACCGCCACCCGTTGCAGGCCACGCACGTCCAGCGCATGGCGGGCCGCAATGGCGACGTTGTTGAGGAAGCAAAAGCCCATCGCCTGGTCGCGCGTGGCGTGGTGGCCGGGCGGGCGCACCGAGCAGAAGGCGTTGGCGGCGTTGCCGTCGATGACCGCGTTCGTCGCCGCCACCGCGGCCCCGGCGGCGCGTTGCACGGCGGCCCAGGTGCCGGGGTGGGCGGCGGTGTCGGGGTCCAGCGCGCGCGGCTCGCCGGTGGCGACCACCTGCTCCATGATCTCGCGCAGTTCGCTGATGTAGCGGGAGCTGTGCGCATGGGCCGCGTCCGGCAGGTCCAGCAACGGCGCCTCGCGGCGATCAATCGCAATGTCCAGACCGCTGGCGATGAGGTAGTCGTCGATGGCGTCGAGCCGCTCGGGGCACTCGGGGTGGCCGCGGCCCATGTTGTGGCGGCGGCAGTCGGGGTGGCTGTAGAAGGCGGTGGGCATGGGGCGGGCGGGCGATTTGAGGGGGTCGATTTTCGGGTAAGGTCGCCGCATGAACAAAGCGCTGGCGGCACAACTCTCGCAACTCGTCGGGCAGATTAGCACGATCATCGTCGGCAAACGGCGCCAGATCGAGGACGGCGTGGTCTGCCTGCTGGCGGGCGGCCACCTGCTGATCGAAGACGTTCCCGGCGTCGGCAAGACCACCCTGGCGCATGCCCTGGCGGTGTCGCTGGGTCTGCGCTTTTCACGCACCCAGTTCACCGCCGACCTGATGCCCTCCGACCTGGTCGGCGTGAGCGTCTACGAGCGCAACAAGGAGGCGTTCGTGTTCCACCCCGGCCCGGTGTTCGCGCAGGTGCTGCTGGCCGACGAGATCAACCGCGCCGGCCCCAAGACCCAGAGCGCGCTGCTGGAGGCGATGGAAGAGCACCAGGTCACCGTGGAAGGTGAAACGCGCGCCCTGCCGAAGCCCTTCTTCGTGATCGCCACGCAAAACCCGAGTGACCAGTTGGGCACCTACCCGTTGCCCGAGTCGCAG
>JAYSVE010000663.1:0-8300 GCA_043718725.1 Methylibium sp. | reverse complement strand
CGCAGCAAGGTGGTCTTGCCACACCCCGAGCCACCCAGAATGGCCGTGACCTTGCCACGTGCGAATGTCAGCGACACATCGTTGAGGATGGTTCTGCCAGCGTCGTAGCCGAACGTGACGTGGTCGATCTCGATGAGGGTGTCGGGTTTCACGCGGGGGGTTCGCTCGGCATCGCGGTTGATGTTCTGGTCGCAATCGAGGCGCTCGTCACGGCGCAGCGGCCGGAGCAGAGCAAGGACTGAAAACATTGTCGCATGCTCGCCACGGCACTGAAACGCAACACCGTGTCAGGCTTGGTGACCCGTGGTCAACCTGTTTCAGTCGATCGCCGCGTCCCTGCGCAAGGTGGACGCCGCCTGGACGGGCCGGCTGTCAAAGGTGATCTCGACGCGGATCAGTGACTTGACGGGCATGCCGTCGAGTTCACCTGGCTTGAAGCGCGCCGCCAGAAACGATTCGCGCGCCGCCTGTTCCAGCATTGGCGGCAGCGGCTCACCGTCGACCCGGGCCCGCCGCACCCGGCCGGATTCGTCGATGTACAGCGCCAAAACCGCGACGAAGTGGCCCAGGCTGGGGCCGGCGTCGGGGTAGGGAATCAATGGTGCGGCCTCGACCACCGGCCCCAGCGTCAGCATTTGACGTGGAAAGTAATCTTCGAAACCGGCGCCTTCCATGGCGGCGATGCCATCCAGCGCGCTGGATGAGACGGCTTCGATCGGGTCCGGCTCGTTCAGGCCGGTCGGTCGCGCCGCGTGTTCCGCGGCGGCCAAGGCCAAGGCTTGGGGCAGCGGCGCGGCCACTACTTCCGCGGCCGGCGCCACCCTCGGGCGTGTGGCGGCCGGTGGCGCCTGGCGCTCGCGGGTCGGCGGGGCTGCGAGCGGGCGCTGCTGCGCACTGGGCAGGGTCAGCGGCGTCCGGTCCGTCGGGCGTGCTGGGGCCAGGTCGACGTAGCTGATCCGCGGCGCCGCCGGGCGCTTGGGCGGCGCGGCGTGCCCCATCGCGGACACCAACCAGACCGCGTGCAGCCCGACCGATAACAACGCGCAAAGCGCGACCGGTTTCATCGCTGTGCCATCGGCCGCTTGCGCGCCTGAACTCGGCCGACCATCGGCATTCAGTCGATCAGTTCACGCCAGGAGGTGCGGCGGGTCGACGCGCCGCCGGAACTCTGTGAAGAGTTGATTGAACGCACATCGATGCCACTCTTGATGTCCGAGCGAATCGATGTCAACTTGCCGCCGATCCCACCGGTCCCACCCAGCACCACCAGATGCAGGCCAGCGGTCATGGCATCGTCACTCACCGCGTCCATGATGGTGCCATTGGTGATGTCGAAGAAATACTCCCAGGCTTTTCCCCCTGGCTGGCAAGGGGTGGCGGTCGGGACGTTGCTCGCGGCAACCAGCAGTTTTCCGGACTGCTGCATGTCGACGTTGATGCGTTCGCCGGCGTCGCTGTTCAGGTCCATGTACCACCCGACGTTGGTGCTCCAGTCCACGGTCAGCGGCGTGGTGATGCGGCGCGTGCTTTGGCCGTCGACCGTGGCGGCGGCAGCGGTTTGTTGCACCATGGCCGCGTTGCTGCGCAGCACACCGAGCGCGGTCGTCGACAAGTTGTCCTTGAAGACGTAGAGCGACTGCTGTTCCGTGTTGCTGAGGTCGCTGATGCCCAGCAGCCGCCCGGTGCCGATGGTGATGGCGTTGGCGTTCACCGCGCCAGGGATGGCCGTCAGTTGGGGCCGCGTGGTGATCGGCTGGGCGACGCCGCCGGTGTTCTTTGCCTGTGCCAGCAGGAAGGCCTCGTTCCCGGCGGGGGCGATGTTGTCATCGAAATCAAAGCGCCAGAGGTTACCCAGCATGTCGCCGCCATAGATGCGCTGACCGGTGTTGTTGGTCTCCGCATTGACCCAGGTGTTGATCCGCCCCAGGTTGCTGGGTGTGGTGGAGTCGCCGGCCTCGGTGCTGATCTTCGAGATGGCCTGGCCGGTCATGGCGTCTCGCACAAAGAGGTAGCCCTTGCCATTGCCCGGGCTGATGTTGTTGTAGCCCGATGTGAACGCCACCACCCAGGTGCCGGCCTTGTTCTTGGTGACCACAGGGTTGCCGAAGGTGTAGCCCAGGTCCCCGTCTGAAAAGCTCGTGCCGCTCTCGCTGGACATTTCCCACAGCGCCTTGGGGCTGGCCGGGTCGGTCACGTCGAGTGCGTAGTAGCCGCGCCCGCCGGCGCCCAGGCCACCGATCAGGAGGGTGCGCCAGCGTTCGGCAACTTTGTCGAACACGTCGGCCACGACCGGCGTGCCGTCGACAGAGAAGCGGTGGCTGTAGGCGGTGTCGGCCAACCCGTACATTTTCGGCAGCACCATGGTCGGCACGTAGGCCCACAGCTCCGCTCCGGTGCTGGCGTTGAAGGCGTGCAACATGCCATCGTTCGCCGCGGCATAGACCACGCCCGCGCGGGTGGTGTTGTTCGAGGCAAAGGTCGAGTAGCCGGCGTCTTGGTAGCGGAACAATGACTTCTTCACGTAGACCGGGGCCGCGTTGACGATGTCGCCCAGCGGTGTTTCGCGGGTGCGGAACAAGCGCGACGCCATCGGGTTGGTCAGCTCGTTCTCATGCTGGGTTTGGCCGCGCAGGTAGTTGACCAGGTTGGCGCCCGAGTTGGCCGTGGCGGCACTGCCCGCCGCCGTCAAGGCCGTGCACTGGGTCAGCTTGTAGTTGCCCGCCAGGCACACATTGTTGAAGGGGGCACCGAGGCCGGCCGTGTTCAGGTTGGCGTAGGTAAAGCTGCGCAGCTGGTTGGTCGCCGCCGAGTCAAAGAAGTAGATGTTCCGGGTGTCGGCGCTGGCGCTGGCCTGGGTCGTCAAGGTGTTCTTGGCCTCCCAGGTGGGCGTGAGCGAGACCTCACCGGTGCTGGGGTTCATCGTCATCGACTTGATGTTGCCCTCCCAGGACTCGGTGGTGTAGGTGCCGACGTAGACGAAGTTGTCGCCCTCCACCGGTTGCAGCGAGCTGGTGGCCGCCGACGCGCCGGTGCCGGAGACGCCCTGCAGGCGTGCCAGCGCTTCACTCAGCCCGCTGACCACGTCGTTGGGATTGGAGGCCCCGTAAAACTTGCCGCGGCCGTTGACGGCGGCGTGCCACAGGTCGTCGGCCCGGGCCGTCACCACGCTGGCGGTGTTGGTCACATCGGGATTGGGCCAGGGCTTGCTGCCGTTCTTGATCGCGAAGAAGTCTCCCGTGGTCACGCTAGGGTCGTCGTAGTTGCTCATGTAGTTGAGTTGTCCCGCCACGCCCAGGCCCAGCGTGAACGTGGTCATGTGCTGGTGGCTGACAGAATCGCTGCCTGTCGCATTGACATCGTTGGTGCACACGTTGACGCCCGCAACGGTGCAGTTCTGGGTGCGCAAATCGGTGTTGTAGAAGTACATGGCGATGTCGGCCAGCGAGTTGGAAACGCCGGCCCCGCCGGTGACCCAGTTGCTGCCCTGGATCTTGCCGTCGTCGAGCCGCGGCCGGGCCGTCGCGGGGGTGGTGCCGCTGCCATCCTGGTTGCCGATCGCGGTGGAGCCATCCAACTGGCGCGGGACATAGGCGGCGCGGAAGTTGCTCTCATCGTCGACGTTCCAGTAGCCGTCGGTGGACAGGATGGTGTAGTTGCGCTGGCACGAGTACTGCACCGGGTCGGACGCCGGCGGCAAGTTCCCGCCGCTCATTCGAACCCCCGCAAAGATGCGGCCGGCCTTCTCCAGGGCAGGGCGCAGCGGCGTGCTGTTGCCGGCCGGCGTGGCGGTGCCGTAGAGCCTGGTGTAGAAGTCGCTTCGCTGATTGTTGGGAGTGGCCTGGTCGAAATCGCGGATGTTCAGGAACAGGTCGTCGTCGTTGTAGTTGGCGTTGCTGTGAAGCGCCATGAAGCCGACCCGAAAACGCGACGCGTCCAGGTTGGCAAACACCCGGCCCACCGCGCTCTTCATCGCCAGCGCCCGGGTGCGGTAGTACGAATACCAGTTGGCGTAGTTCTGCCGCTGGGCGGCCGGTATCGATGTGACGGCGGTGTACTGGGTGTTCGTGCAGGTCGTCGGGACGCCCGTGCCGCTCCAGGTGGTGTAGAAGAATTGCGCGCTGCCCTTGTAGAAGGGGCCGGCCGCATTGGACGTCAGGTTGGTCAGGCCCGTGGCCGCGAAACCATCGCTGTAGACATTGGGCCAAACCGCGTCCGCATAGAACGTGCCGTCGGCCTTGATCGGCGCGACGTAAGTGGTGGCCGGGTTGTAGAAGATCTTGTTCCAACCGAAGTAGCCAAAGCATTTCCTGTCGACGTTGGCATCGTCGGGCAGGTAGTCGTGACGCATGCTGCCCGAGTCGTCCATGATGAACATCATGTTGTGACGCACCGCGGCCGAGGACTGGAACGCGATCGGCGCGTTCGCCACGTCCGCCGCGGCGGCCAACGCGGCACCGGCGACGATGCCCAGCGCGCCGGCGCTCAGACGGCTCAACGCCCGGGACAACAACAGGAGACTGCGGTGTTTCATGATTTCCCTCGATGGTCTTCGGAGCGCCGGCGTGCTTTAGAAATGCACGATGGTTTCGGTGTAGCTGCGGGTATTGCGGGCACCCGCGGTGCGCACGACGATGCGGTAGTACGCGCCGCCGCTTGCGCCGCTGAAGCCGTGCGGCCGGGTGTAGTCGAGGCCCCCGCGGTTGGAGTCGGCCGCGGCCGTCGTCGACAGTGGCACGGCGCACGAGTTGCCAGCCGCGGAGGTGGCCCCCGCGATGGCGCACAAGCGCGTGATCACGTAGCGTGCGTTGTTGCCGTTGACCGTGAGCACCGTGGACGCTCTCAGGCAGCGGGTCAGGGTGCCGACCACGGAGGCGCAGTTGTCCCCGTCCCAATCGGCCGCCACGCGGGTTGCCGCGGCGGTGTCCGAGCCGGTCGCGTCGAGCGCATCGAGACTGGTGGCGTAGTAGCCCTGGGCCTCGACGTCGGCTTCCAGCGTGGTGTTGCCCGTTTGCGAGCTGAGCCAGGTGATGGCCAGCTCGGCGGCCTGGTGGCTGGTGGCGGTGGCGTCTTGCTTGAAGCCGAGGTTGCCCATCAGGGCCGCGCCGCCGTCGACCGAGCGGACCAGGGCCACGGCCGCCAGCGACAACGCTGCCAGCGCGATCAACGCGAACAGCAGCGAGATGCCCCGCTGGAACGTCGCAATCGGGCTGCCCAATGAATGGCGCTTGTTCAAAGTAGCGTTTTGCATGGTTCTTTTACGAGTGCCACAACAGGTTGCGCAGCGGGATCACGGTGTCGTAGACCTTGTAGCGGTAGTGCTGCCAGTCGCTGTCCTGATCGACCTTGACGGTCAGGCACTTGCTGGCGCCGCAGGTCGCGGTGCCCGCGATCGCGATGGCGGTGCCGACATCCCACAGCGGTTGCACCGTCGTCACCAGGTCCTTTTCGAACTGGCCGCTGCGAGCAACGAGCATCACCCGGATGGCCAGGGTCTGCGCCCAGCCGGACGCGGTGGTCGGTTGCACGTTGTCGTAGGTATCGACCACGCCGTCGGCGTTGGTGTCCTTGCCGTACATTGCCTGCAAATTGACGATCTGCGGGTAGAGCTCGTTGGTCACCGGGGCGGTTGGCGCGGCGATGTTGAAGGCCTGAGACTGCAGCGCATTGCGGCTGTTGATGGAGTAGATGCGGTTGACCATCTGCCCGATGTTGATCAGCGTGCTGCCGGCGTTGTAGCCCGAGGCCGGAAAGATGGACTGCCCGCCGGGCTGGTTCCATGCCCCTCCATTGCCCGAGTTGTGGATCGCCTGGTTCTGGCCCTGGCCGCCACCGTTGCCGTTGCCGCCGCCGCCGGCGCCCCCCAGGCCAGTCACGTTGAACAGGCTGCACCAGTTGTTGGCGTCGACTTGCGCGGGCACGGCAATCATCATGTCGCCGTCGGCAATGCCCAGGGTGGACTGCACGAAGAAGTTGGCCGCCGTGCGCGGATGGTCTTCGGTGACTCGAACGGGCACCGAGAAGCTGTTCTTCGAGCTGCTCAGGATTTCGATCGTGTCCGGAGCGCCGCTGGCTCCGTCGCTGATCCTGACCGGCACCAGGCTCATCGTCGGCAGCGCGGTGCCGTTGAACGATGCCCGGATCGGGCAGCCCAGCGCCATCGGGGTGCCGCTCAGGCCATAACCGGCCATCTGCACCTCACGCTGAAGGGTGTACAGCGCCAACGCGCCGTTGACCTGGGCGTCGGAGCCGCTGGTGGTGCTGCGCTTTTGTCCTTCGGCAAGCGTCAGCACCTGGGTGATGACGATGGTCACAAGCAGACCGATCAGCATGCCCACCATCAATTCGATCAGCGTGGCGCCGCGCTGCGGGAGGGCGCCGCGGCGCTGGCGAGGAGTTGTAGTGATCTGCATGGTCTCAACCCTGAATCGCCGAGGCGGTAACGTAGTTGTGCTGGCCCTCGCCCGGCGCGGACCAGGTGATCGTGATGCTGACAACGCCCGCCGCGACCGTCACCGTGGCGGCGCCGTTGGGCAGCGTGGCGGCCACCTTGTTGGTCCAGTCGTTGCAGCGCGGGTGGCCCGCGCAATTGGCCGCCGTGTACTGGGTCAGGTTGGCAATGTCGGTCCACATGCTGCCCGTCAGCTCGCTGGCCAGCACCGCCGCGTCGCCGCGAAACTTGGCGCTGGTCTGCGCCTTGACCATTTGGACCTGCAGACCGACGAAGCCGAGCACGCCGAAGGCGAAGATCAGGAAGGCGATCAGGACTTCGAGCAGCGCAAAGCCGCGGGCGCGCTGGGGCAAAGGGTGGCGAGGTGTGCGCATGGTGGAGGGTCTGCAACGGGTCAACATGTGCGCGGGTCCGTGCCGGTGGCGAGCGGGTCGCACATGCGGACGTTGCCCGCGCGGCTCAGGCTGACCTGCAGCTTGCGAAAACGGGTGCCACTGACGGAGTTGTCGACCAGCACCTTGAAGATCGGGCTGCCGGTGGACACCACTTCGCCAAAACCGTTGAACGTGACCTGGCTGGCGGCCGCATCGCTGGCGTCCTTCGCGGCCACGACCACATCGGTGTTGCCATCGCCACCGGCATAGGTTTCGATGATCATCGGCGTCGCGGCGGCGTCGGTGACGCCGCACTTGGTCTGCGGGCTTTGCAGGCTGACCACCCACGACCTGCCGCTGGACGACAAGGTGCAGCTGTTGTTCATGATGCGCACGTCGGTCAGCGCGACCAGCGAGAACGTCACGTTCTGGTTGCGCCGAATGGCCTCGGTGCGTGCGCGCTGCATGCCGCTGTGGATGGTCTGTGCCGCATTGCGGATCTGCAGGTTGCGCAACCAGTCTGAAGCGCTCGGCGCGGTGGCCGCCAGCAGCAGCCCCAGCACGGTCAGCGTGACCGCCAGTTCGATGATGGTGACGCCACGCTGGGCTTGGAGGGGTCGGTTCAGCATTCGCTGCCTTTCACAGCCCAGCACGTCTTGGTCACCACGCCGCCCTTGAACTTGGTCGTGGCCTTGGCGTTGTCGGCGTTGATCGTGTAGATGTGGCCGTCCGAGGCCTTGCCGGTCACGCCGGTGGCGGTGAGGGTGTAGCCCTGACCCGCGACGGTTCGGGCGCAGGCAAAGCTGAAGTGCTGCGTGCCGGTGGGGGCGAAGGTGTTCCACGCCGGCGCCGCGCCGCCATCGGCACAGTTGGTGGTGCCGTAGTTGCGGTTGTCCTGGTAGTACTGCTCCATCTTGATGCGGTAGTCGGACAGGTAGGTGAACGCCTCGGGCAAGGCGCTGCGGCGCACGTAGTCCGAGTAGGACGGCAGCGCCACGCTCGCCAGGATCGCGACGATGGCGACCACGACCATCACTTCGATCATGGTGAAGCCTTGCTGGCGCAATCGGCGGTGTTCGAGTGGCATGGCGCGACGTGAATGAAGTGGTGGGTGTGGGGTCAACATGGCTGCCTGTTCCTTCGGCGCAATTCTGCTGGGGCAACAGAAAACGGCGTCGCCATTGGTCCTGCACGCGCGACCGCTGGTCGCCTGCGCAAGGGCGGATGTGAACGGTTTCACGAAGGACCACGAGCGCACGGCCAGCACGCCGCGGAACTGCGGCGTTGGATCCGTCGGTTCGCCGAGCAGAGGGTTGCCCGTTGGCATCGCGGCCCGCGCGCCGATGGCGCTTGCCGCGCCGGCGTGCCCTGCGCGGCGATACATCGAACGCGCGTTTTGCGCGACCGGCGGTTCGCGGCAAGGGCCGGCGCAGCGCCGGCGCTTGCCGGAGCTGCCGTCGTGTCGACGTGCCGCGACC
>JAYSVE010000662.1:0-8307 GCA_043718725.1 Methylibium sp. | reverse complement strand
GCCACCGCGCTGGCAAGGCACGAGCCCAGGCGCACGGCGGGGCTCGGCCACGAGCCGCCCGCCGACGCCCCGCCGGACGGCGACCGCTGACGCGGCAGGGCCGCGCGGCACATGCAGTTGATCATGCGGTTGCTTATGCGGTTGCTTATGCGGTTGATTGCGCGCTCTGGCGCTGGGCCATGGCGTCGCGCCAGGCTTGCAGATGGGGCATGCCTTCATCGCCGGGACGAAACTTCATCAGGCCGCGGGCAAACTCAAGCGCGCAGAACGCGGTGATGTCGGCGATGCTGAAGCGCGCGCCGGCCACAAACGGATGGGCGGCCAGTTCGGCGTCCAGCCAGCGTGCGGTGGCGCGCACCTTCTCGCCTTGCGAGCGGCCGAAGTCGGCGTACTGCGGCTGCTCCAGCGCGGCCAGCCCCGGGTGGGTGTGGCGGATGCAGTTGGCGATGCCGCCCATCAGGTACAGCTCGATGCGCCGGTCGGCCATCTCGATGAAGGCACGCTCGTCAAAGCCGTCGCCCATCAGGTTGGGCTCGGGCTGGATCCCTTCGAGGTAGCTGCAAATCGCCCGGGTTTCACCCAGCACCCGGCCGTCGTCCAGTTCCAGCACCGGCACCTTGGCCAGCGGGCTCTTCGCCAGGTACTCGGCGCTGCGGTGCTGGTTGCGGCCGATCTCGACGGTCACAATTTCGATGCCGGCGATGCCCTTCTCGGCAATGAACATCGTGACGCGGCGCGGGCTGGGGGCGCGTGGGGAGGTGTAGAGCTTCATGCTCAAACCCCGCCGGAGCGCGACTGACCGGTCTCGACCATGGTTCGCGCACTCAGCGCAAACGCCCGTGCTTTCTCATCGCCGTCGGTTGCGAGGTCGACCTCTGAAGGCGGCATGCAGATGCCCTTTTGCACCGCCGGCCGCGCGCGGATCTGGTCGCGCCAGCGCTTCAGGTGGGGCATGTCGTCAAGCTCCACACCGGACCAGCGGTGGGTGCGCACCCAGGCCCAGTTGGCGATGTCGGCGATCGAATAATCACCGGCCAGGTATTCGTGCGCCAACAAGTGGCCGTCGAGCACACGGAACAGGCGCCTCGTCTCGCCCTGGTAGCGGTCAATCGCCGGTTGGATCTTCTCCGGGAAGTAGCGGTAGAACACGTTGGCCTGGCCCATCATCGGGCCAATCCCGCCCATCTGGAACATCAGCCATTGCAGCACGCGCGAGCGTCCCTTGGCGTCGGCGGGCATCAACCGGCCGGTCTTCTCGGCCAGGTAGATCAGGCAGGCGCCCGACTCGAACACCGCAAAGTCAGCCTCGGCGCGGTCGACCAGGGCCGGGATGCGGCCGTTCGGATTGATGGCCAGGAAGGCCGGCAATTTCTGCGCGCCCTCGGAGAGCTTGAGCGTGCGCAGCGTGTAGGGCAACGCCAACTCCTCCAGCGCGATGGAGACCTTGTGGCCGTTCGGCGTGGCGGCGGTGTACAGATCAATCATGGGGTTGGGCACTCGACGGTCGGTGGCGATGGGCCGGCGCTGTGCCGGGACTCAATCAAACCGGTAGTTTGCAATGCCCCGCATCCCCCGGCGCAGGGTGCTTTCCAGCCCCTCGACGATCACCGCGTTCATGCCGAAGGTGACAGCGCCCTGCAAACGGGCGTCGGCGCGGTAACCCGCCAGCACATCGCCCACCGCGTGGCCGGCTTGGGCGGTCAGCGGGTCGATGTCGGGAATCGTGCAGCGAGTGCAAGGTTTGACGAGCCTCAGGCGCACCGGCTCGGCGGCGCTGGTGAAGACGATCTCGTCGAGCGCGTCTTCATCGTGCGCCGCCAGGCCGTCGAGCACCAGGTTGGGCCGCATCCGCGCCATGCCGACTTCGGGTTCGCCGCGCGCCCGCAGTCGCTGGTTCAATTCGGCCAGCGACGCAGTGGACGCAACCAGCAACGGGAAGCCGTCGCTGAACGCGTTTTCGGCCTCGACGGTGCCGGTCCAGCGGCGGTCGGACAGGCGCCGCTGCTCGGGGTCGAAGCGCACCAGGCGCAGCCGGCACCCCAGGAAGTCGCTGAACCACTGTGCCGCCAGGTCGCCCATGTCGAACGCCGCAACCGAGTCGGCCCAGACCTTCACCCGCACCGGCCCTTCAACCCCGTGCAACGACAGGTGCAGCGCCAGCATGCCGGGCGCGCGCAGCACCACCTCGTCGTGTTTCAAGCTCGGCTGGACCAGCGCCATGCGCGGCCACTGGCGCTGGGTGACGAACTCGTTGTGCGCGTCCACCAGCATCCAGGCGCGGTCCAGGTCGAGCCCGGTCTCAACCAGCAGGCCCTCGTCCAGGGCGATGCCGGCACAGGACTTGATCGGGTAGACGTGCAGGGAATGAAGGCTCAATTCAATGTCGCTCATGGCACAAGCCCCTTCACCCTGTTCTTCGCCCTGTCCTCCAGGCTGGGGCGCGACGCGGCTGGCGCGGGTGCCTTGGGAGCCTGGCGCGGCGCCGGTTTTTCCTTCAGCCGTCGTTCCAGCTCCGCCCTGCCCTGGGTTTTCACGGCGTTGGCGTCCACCCCCGACCACTGGATCTTCCAGTCGAGGGCCTCGAACGGCCCGCTCCACTGCACCGGCACCATGATGCCTTTGAGCACGGCCGGTTCGGCACTGTCCTGGCCCTTGGCCGTGTCTGCCAGCGTGGCGCGGACGCTGCTGTCTAGGCGCCCCTTGACGTTGTCGACCGCACCCTCGCCGGCGACTCGAAGGTAGGGGCTGTTGAGTTCCAGGTCGTTGCTGCGCGCCACGCCGGCGTCGATCCGGAAGCTCGCGCTGAGTTCGCTGAAGTCGGTCTTTTCGGTGCTGCTGGCCTTGACCACGGCGTCCTGCTTCAAGCTCAGCGCAGCCTTGGCCTGGCGCAGGGCCCGCGCCAGGTTGATGCCCGTGACCGCGCCGTCGCGCAGCGTCAACGCGGCGCCGCCCTTGAGGCGCGCCTTCAGCTCGGTGGCCGTGCGGCCGGCGCTTTCGATGTCCACGTCGATGCGGCCGGTCCCTTCCAGGACGGTCTTGTCGGCCACGTCCTTCAGCAGGGCCTGGATGTCCACGCCCTCGGCCGTGGCCTTGAGCGCGACGCGGCTGGCGCGGGCGTCGGCGAAGGCACTGCCGTCGATGCTGCCGCCCCAGGCCTTGGCGTGCAGGTTGCTCACGCGCAGCATGCCGGCGTCCAGCACGGCGTCCAGGCCGACGTCGTTGAAGCGGTACTGGCGCAGCGCCAGGCTGCCGAGTCGAATGCCGAAGCTGCCGTTGAGCCAGCGCAGTGCGGCCAGGTCGATCGGCACCTCCCGGCCGGACCCGGCGGCGCCGGTTTGCGCCGGCGCCAGCAGGGCGTTCAAGTCCAGCGATTCAAAGCCGAGCAGCGTCTGCACCTGCGGCGTGCTGCCGACGAAGCTGGCCGAACCTTCGGTGTTGAAGCGGTTGGCGTTGACGTCGCCCGCCAGCGTCCAGCCGGCCATCTTCGGCGTGAGCGTTGCATGGCCGCGCAGCGCCAGGTTCAGCGGCTTCAGGCCGGCCGCTTCCAGCGCCAGTTGCAGCTCGATCCGGTCGAGCACCGCGGCGCGCTTTTCGGGCTGCAACACCAGCTCGCTGCGCAACTTGCCGCTGAGCTTGCGCGACGCGGCGTCGCTGCTCAGCCGGGCCTCGAACGACGGCACCCGGACGTTGTCGAAATTGCCGCTGGGCGCGTCGCTCTTGAACGTCGCGGCCAGCGGCAGCTCGGCGCCATATGAAAACTTGCCGGCCAAGGCGCTGCCGGTGAGCGATTTGCCGCTCACGTCCAGTTCGGGCCAATCCAGCTCCAGCGTC
This sequence comes from Methylibium sp., assembly GCA_043718725.1. Classification (GTDB taxonomy): domain Bacteria; phylum Pseudomonadota; class Gammaproteobacteria; order Burkholderiales; family Burkholderiaceae_C; genus LGRD01. The sequence goes on along the minus strand of JAYSVE010000662.1, from coordinate 4,476 downwards.
AGCGGATGGGCGCCCTGGCTGCCATTGATGCGCAATTGCAACTGGCTGATCGCAAACGACTTGCGCGCCGGCTCCAGCGCGAACCGCGCCACACCCAGGCTGCTGTCGGCCAGCCGCATTCCGGCCGTGCTGGCGCTGAACTTCAGGGTCAACGCGTTCGCCTGTAACGACCCTTGGGCCCCATCCCAGCCCAGCGCCCCCTCCAGCGTGGCGTCGATGCTGCTGGCGCCGGGGGCGTCGCCCTTGTAGGCCAGGTCCATCTCGGACAGGCGCAGCGAGGCGCTTGAAAAGTCGGGCGTGAAGCGGGTCGAGCCGCTCAGCTCGCCCTTCAACCCGGGCGTCTTGAAGCCCAGTTGCGCCACCAGCCGCAGGCTGCTTTCGACCTGCGAGGCAATCCGCCCGGTGCTCAGTTCCTTCAGCACCAACTCGCCGTCAATGCCGGCCAGCTCGTCCTTCACGCGGGCCTGCACATCGACCAGCACGATGCGCTGCACATCAAACTGGAGCGGGGTCCCGGCCTGCGGTCCGGCGGGTGGCGTCGCCTGAAGCAGGTTGTCGACGTTGCGCCGGCCTTTGGCGTCGCGCAGGAAGACCACCCGAACGCCGCGCGCCTCGACCCGGTCCACCAGCAACCGGCCGCGCAGCAACGGCAGCAACTCGGCGGCGAGCGAGACCTCGTCGATCGAGGCAAACAGGTCGGGCTTGCCGGCTTCGCTCAGGCGCACGCCGGCCAGCCGGATCTCCAGGCGCGGCAACACCGACAGCCGGATCGGCCCGTCGATCTCCAGCGTGCGGTTGCGATGGGTCTTGACCCAGTCGATGGCCACGCCTTTGTAGTCGGCAGGGTCGAAGCGCGTCACCAGCCAGGTGGTGGCAACGGCCAGAACGATCAGCAGCACCGCCAGAGTGATACCGGTTCTGCGAATCCACACGGACATGGTCGGGGGCAGTCAGGGCGACGAAGGGTCGAATTGTGCCTGTCTCAGCCGGACCGTCGGGCAATGCCCTTGCCTACAATCGATGCCAATGAAAACCTGTGACGTGCTGGTGCGGGGGGCGGGCATCGTCGGCCGGTGCCTGGCGCTTTCGCTTGCGCGCTCGGGCCTGACGGTGGCGCTGCGGCCACAGCCGCCGCGGCCCGGGCCCCACCCGGTGGATGTGCGCGCCTACGCGCTCAACGCCGGCTCGGTGGCCCTGTTGCGCGAGTTGAAGGTCTGGGACGCGCTGCCGGCCGGCAGCGCCACCGCGGTGCACGAGATGCGCGTGCATGGCGACGCGCCCGGCGCCACGCTGGCGTTCAGCGCCTGGCAGCAACGGGTGGCGGAGCTGACCTGGATCACCGACGCCGTGGTGCTGGAGCGTGAACTCGAACGTGCGGTGCAGTTTGCCCCGCACATCAGCGTGACCGATGCGGACCTGCCGGCCACCTTGACCGCGGTGTGCGAAGGCAAGGCCTCCAGCACGCGGGCCGACCTGGGCGTGGAATTCGAGCGCCACGACTATGGCCAGGTGGCGATTGCGGCGCGCCTGGTCGCGACCCGCGCCCACCAGGGCGTGGCGCAACAATGGTTCGGCTCGCCCGACGTGCTGGCGCTGCTGCCCTTCGATGCGCCGCGGCCCCAGTCGTCGTACGCGCTCGTCTGGTCCTTGCCGACCGAGCACGCCCGGGCGCTGCTGGCCCAGACCGGGGCCGACTTCGAGGCCGCCTTGCGGCAGGCCACCGGCGGTGCCGCGGGCGACCTGAGCCTGGCGTCCGAACGGGCCGCCTGGCCGCTGCTGCTGGGCCACGCCAAGAACTGGTGCGGCCCGGGCTGGGTGTTGTTGGGCGACGCCGCCCATGTGGTCCACCCCTTGGCCGGGCAAGGCCTGAACCTGGGCCTGGGCGATGTGGTCGCATTGAGCGCGGCCATTGCCGGGCGCGAACCCTGGCGCACGCCGGGCGATGAAAAAGTATTGCGCCGCTATGCCCGCGAGCGGCTGCGCCCGACCTGGGCCATGGGTCAGGTGACCGATGGACTGCAGCGCTTGTTTGCCGCGCCCGCGCCGGCGGTTGTGGAACTTCGCAACCGCGGCTTGAATCTCGTCAACCGACTCCCCCCCGTGAAGCGCTGGTTGGCGTCACGCGCCCTGGACTTTTGAAAGACCATCATGCACACCCTAAGCCATGCTCAATCGATGTTTCGACCGTTGGCGTTGGCGTTGGCGTTGGCGCTGGCGGGCGCCGCGCTGTTCGTCGGCCAGGCCGCGTTCGCGCAGGACGCCGTCATCCGCAAGAACATTGCCGAGCGCATGCCCGACTTTCCGAAGATTGAAGAGGTCACCAAGACCCCCATCCCGGGCCTCTACGAGTTGCGCGTCGGCACCGAGGTCTTCTACACCGACGAGCAGGGCAACCACCTGATCGAAGGCCAGATGATCGACACCAAGACGCGCACCAACCTGACCGAAGCGCGCATCGCCAAACTCTCCGCCATCGATTTCGACCAGCTCCCGCTGAAAGATGCGCTGGTCTGGAAAAACGGCACCGGCGCGCGCAAGATGGCGGTGTTCGCCGACCCGAACTGCGGCTATTGCAAGCGCTTCGAGAAAGACCTGCAGCAGGTCAAGGACGTGACGGTGTACACCTTCCTGTACCCCATTCTCGGTGGCGACTCGCCCGAAAAATCGCGCGACATCTGGTGCTCCAAGGACAAGACCAAGGTCTGGCTCGACTGGATGCTGCGCAGCGTGGCGCCGGTGCGTTCGATGGGCGAATGCGACGCCTCGGCACTGCAGCGCAACGCCGCGTTGGGGCGCAAGCACCGCGTCAACGGGACGCCGGCCATCGTCTTCGAAGACGGCAAACGGGTGCCCGGTGCGATGAACCCGGAGCAGATCGAGAAGCAGCTCGCCGCGAGCCGCGCGAAGTCGTAGCCCAAGCTTCGGCCGGCATCGTTCGCGCTATTTGGCGTCGCGCTCCGGGGCGCTTGCGGTGTCGCGCTCGGCGGCGTTGCTGACGCGCTCCCAGGCGTCGCGCGTCGCATTCCTGGCGCGTGCCCAATCCAGCGCCGACGTGGTTCGCGCCGTATTCCACTGCTGCGCCAGGCCGGCCTCGGCTTCGTCGAAGCTGCGCCCGGGGTCGCGTCGGTACGCCTCGACCCCGAAGCGATACGCCGGCCCGTAGTCGTCGTAACTTGTGGTGCCGCCGGCGTAGGGGCGCTCCTTGTAGTTCTCGCGCCAGTAGGCGTCTTCGACGGTCGGGTCGATCGTCTCCGCGATGCCTTTGCCAGCCAGGCCGCCGGCAACCGCGCCCACCGCCGCACCGATGACCGTGCCCACCGGGCCGACCACAGTTGCGGCCGCGGCCCCGGCGATGGCCCCGCCCAGGGCAGCGCCGATGCCGGTGCCGACCGGGTGCGCTCCCGGCGTGCCCGTCATCGGGTCGCGGTGCGAGCTGGCGTCGAGACGCGGGTCCTTGGGTGACATGACGCTTCCCCTTTTCGATTCAGTGCACCCTGCCGCGCCGCGCCAGACTGACGATGGCCAGTGCAATCGCGGCGCCGACAAACGCGATCAGCATGGCCGGCAGGCTGAACGTGGCTGGATGGCTGGCCCCGACGTCGAACAGCGGCGCGACAAACAATCCGCCGAGCGTCGCGCCGACGCTGCCGACGCCGACCATCATCAGCACGCCTGGCCAGGCACCGGTGTCCCTGAGGACACTTGCAAGCCAGCCAACAACGCCGCCCAGAATCAGCCAGATGATGGGGTTCATGGGTCCTCCAATGCGTTGTTGATCAAAGACGCCGCGTCGCTTTGCGCAGTGATGAAGATCATCTGATCGGAGCTTATTCGGTGCGCCCATCGGTCGCCATTCCACTTTGGCGCGCCGCGACCCGGCACAACGCGCACATCGCTTGTCGGACGGCGCCTACAAGCAAACGGCGCACAAGCGCTCAAACCCGCCGTCGTAGTGCGCACAGCGCGATGCCACAATCTTTTCATGGCCTTGCACAAGACCTTTCGCCACCCGCTTTGGCTCGTCGCGAGCACGATGGCAATCACGATCGCGGCGGTCCTCGTCGCCTTCAATTTCATCGGCGGCGAGAAGAAGGTCGACCAGCGCATCGAACGCCTTTACGCCCTGGACGACCCGCGCTTTCGCCACGAACTCGGCGTGTTGCTGGGGCCGCCGTTCATCGCGGGCAATCGCGTGTCGGCGTTGCACAACGGCGACCAGATTTTCCCGGCCATGCTCGCCGCGATTCGCAGCGCCAAGACGTCGATCACCTTCGAAACCTACATCTATTGGGCTGGCGACATTGGCCACGAATTTGCGGAGGCGCTGTCCGAGCGGGCTCGCGATGGCGTCAAGGTCCATGTGCTGCTCGACTGGGTGGGCAGCGCCAAGATGAACGAAGCCATGCTGATCGGGATGGCGGCGGCGGGTGTGCAGGTTCGAAAGTTTCATCCACCGCACTGGTCCAACCTGGGGCG
>JAYSVE010000661.1:0-3501 GCA_043718725.1 Methylibium sp. | reverse complement strand
GACGGCACACCGACCTACTACGAAGGCTGGACGAAAGCCCTTTCGAGCGACTGGCACATCTTCCGTGCGGTCGACGAAGAATGGGAGCGCACCCACTATCAGCGCCAGTCGACCATTGAAGGAATGATCGCGCAGGCGGTCGAGAACGGGCGCCGCTCGGGCGCGCCGACGCGCTTCGACAAGGCCTGGGTCAAGGTACTCGAGAAGCATCTCGGCGCCTACAAGCATGCCGAATTCGGACTGGGCACCTCGCTGATGCAGGCCCAGCGCTACGGCTACACGCAGATGATCAACTCGGCGATCCTGACAAACTCGTCGTACAAGCTCCGCTTCGCCCAAGACCTGACCCTGTATCTCGGCGACATCGGCCTCGATATCCCCGGCTTCGACGCCGAGATCGGCAAGAAACACTGGCTCGAGGATCCGATCTGGCAGCCCACGCGTCGGTTGGTCGAGACCCTCGCCGGCTCACAGGACTATCTCGAGCAGTACTTCGCCATCAACATCGTGTTCGAACCGATGGTCGGCGAGCTGTTCCGCAGCGGCTTCATCATGCAGGCGGCGGCCTCGCAGAACGACTTCATCACACCCACTGTGGTTTCATCTGCCGAGGGCGACTACAACCGCAATCTGGCCAATACGGTCGAGTTGCTGCACATGCTGGTGAGCGACAGCGCGCACTCGGCGCACAACACCGACTTGTTTAACGGCTGGCTGCAAAGCTACGGCGACCTTGCCGTGAACGCCGCGAAGAACCTGCAGCCGATCTGGTCGCTGCCGCACATCAAGGTGTCGCAGTTCAAGGACGCGTATGCCGCCGCGGTTGATCGCATGCAAAACATCGCGAAGCAGCTGGGCCTCAAACTGCCTGCGTCGATCACCGCCTGACAACCAACTCGAGAGGAACACCATCATGGCTTACCACGCAGACAATATCTTCAAGGCCTTCAAGGACATCGAGTTCAAAGACACCGTCTCGCACCAGTGCGGCGTGACGCTGAACGACAGCGTCGAGGCACGCGCCATTGCCGAGCTGATGTCCCGGAAACCCGGGATCACCGTCACCTACATGCCGGCGATGATTCGCATCGATGGCGACGGCAAGATCGAATTCAGGATGGACGAAATATCCGAGGAGCTCGGCCGCGAGATGACGCCCCAACTGTTCGAGATTTCCACGTCCACGCACTATGGACGGATGGTGACGGTCGACGAGAACACCGTGGTGCTGTTCGGCGACATGAATGCCGCCATGTCCTACGTGGCCTACGCATAAGGACCGACACATCATGTTCAAGACCGCATCTGGTGAAGAAATCTTCATCATCGACGGGCATGTCCACAACTGGGACGCCACCAAGGCGAACCAGAAGAATCTGCACGGCGAGCAATTCATCAACTGCTTCTACGCCTACCACTCCTTTCTGAGCCCGAAGGAAAAGCAATGGACCCGCGAGAAGTTCGACCGCTACGGCGGCGAGCAGCTCTACAAGGACCTGTTCGTCGACGGCCCGGACGACATGGCGATCTTTCAGCCGACCTACCTGAAGGACTTCTACGTCAACGGCTTCAACACCACCGAACAGAACGCGGTGATGAAAGCCAAGCATCCCGACCGGTTCATCCTCAACGGCGCCTTCGATCCGCGTGACGAAGCGGCCGGTCTGGACGCTTTCGAGGCGCTGGTGGCCAAGCACAAGATCAAGGGCGTCAAGCTCTACACCGCCGAATGGAAGGGCGCCAGTCGCGGCTACAAGTTGAGCGACCCATGGGCCGAGAAGTACCTGGCGCTGGCCGAAAAGCTCGGCGTCACGAACATCCACGTGCACAAGGGCCCGACAATTCTGCCGCTGGACCGCGACGCGTTCGACGTGGCCGACATCGACATTGCCGCGACCAACTTCCAGGGCCTGAACTTCATCGTCGAACACTGCGGGCTGCCGCGCCTGGACGACTTCTGCTGGATCGCAACGCAAGAGACCAACGTTTATGGCGGCCTGGCGGTGGCGTTGCCGTTCATCAAGAAGCAGCCGAAGTACTTCGCCCACGTCATCGGCCAGTTGCTGATGTGGCTCGGGCCGGACAAGCTGCTCTATGGCAGCGACTACGGCATCTGGACACCGGATTGGCTGGTGAAGGCCTTCATGGAGTTCGAACTGCCCGACGACATCGCCAAGGAAAACGGCGTGACGCTCGACCTCGACGCCAAGAAGAAAATTCTCGGCCTGAACGCCGCGAAGCTTTACGGCATTGACATCGCGGCACAAACGCGGGTGCTGGCCAAGGAGCGGGCCGCCTTGGCGGCCTGAGCCCGATGGCCGCAGACCGTGTGAAGCCAGACCGCGCCGCGCAGGTTCAAGCCTGCCTGGCGACGGTCATGGACCCGGAGCTCGACGAGTCGGTGACGGAGCTTGGCTTCGTCACCGAGCTTGAGTTGAGCGACGCGGGCGAAGTGCGCATCGGCTTCAAGCTGCCGACCTATTGGTGCGCGGCCAACTTCGCGTTCCTGATGGCTGACGACATGCGGATTGCGGTCCAGGCGCTGCCCTGGGTGACGCGCGTCAAGGTGCATTTGCACGACCACATGTATGCCGACACGATCAACCAGGGCGTGGCCGAAGGCTCCGGCTTCCAGGCGAGTTTCGGCGCTGACGCGGAGGGCGGCCTGGAAGGGCTGCGCCGCACCTTCGAAATCAAGGCCTTCCAGCGGCGCCAGGAGGCGCTGTTGCAGCACCTGCTCGACGCCGGTCACGCGCCGCAGCAGCTCGTGGTGCTGGATCTCGTGGCCTTGAAGGGGCTGGCACTCGAAGCCGAGGGCGAGCGTCTGCTCGCTCGCTACCTGGAGCGCCGCGCGCTGGCGGGTGGCGGCGAACTCGCCTTCGTCGATACCGATGGTCGTGTCATCGGGGCCGAGGCGCTGGCCGCTCATGTTCGCGGCCTGCGCCGCGTCGGAATCAACGCAGAGTTCAACGGCGCGCTCTGCCGTGGCCTTTTGGCGGTACGCTATGGCGACGCGACCGTGCAGCCCATACACATCGTGCGCCGCCCACTGCCGGCAGACGCGCACTGAAATTCAATCACCCGAGACAAAGACACCATGCCGAATATCATGCTGCACGACGACGAGGCGCGTCAGGCGCTGGGCCGCGGTGTTGCCAAGCTAGCACGCGCCGTGCGCGGAACCCTCGGGCCGCGCGGGATGAACGCCATCATCGACCGTCCGATCGGCACCCCCATCATTTCGCGCGATGGCGTCAGCATCGCCGCCGAGATTGAGCTGGAAGACCCGTTCGAAAACATGGGCGCTCAGGTCCTGCGCGAAGTCTCCAAGCAAACCAACGAGGTCGCCGGCGACGGCACAACCACCGCCACCGTGTTGGCCGATGCAATGGTGCAAGATGGTTTGGCCTGCCTGGCCAAGGGCGCCAATCCGGTCGAGTTGGTCGAAGGGCTGGAGCTGGCCGTGGCCGAGGCCATCGCGGCGCTCAAGCGCGCCGCGAC
>JAYSVE010000067.1:0-5472 GCA_043718725.1 Methylibium sp. | reverse complement strand
CGGCACGCCGGTGCTGCACGGGGTGACGCTGCCGCTGCACTCCGGCTGGACCGCCATCGTCGGCCCCAACGGCGCCGGCAAGTCGACGCTGTTGCGCGCCCTGGCCGGGCTGCTGGCGCCCGACGCCGGCAGCATTCAACTCGACGGTCGGGCACTCCACCAATGGAGCGCGCGCGCGCGCGGACAGCGCGTCGCCTGGCTGTCCCAGCAGGGCGAGGCCACCGGCGACCTGACGGTGCGCGACGTGGTGCGCCTGGGCCGGCTGCCGCACCTGGGCCTGTTCGGCGCCGCCACCCCGGCCGACGAAGCCATTGTCGACGCGGCGATGCGGGCCTGCGAATGCGGCGCCTGGCAACACCGGCGCCTGAGCGAACTCTCCGGGGGCGAGCGCCAGCGCGCGTTGCTGGCGCGGGTGCTGGCGGTGCAGGCGCCTGTCCTGCTGCTCGACGAACCCACCACCCACCTCGACCCACCCCACCAAGTGGCCCTGGTGCGGCTGCTGCGGCGCCTGGCGCGCAGCCACACCGTGGTGACGGTGCTGCACGACCTGCCGCTGGCGTTGCAGGCCGACCGCCTGGCGGTGCTGGAGCGCGGCCGCGTCGTCGCCCATGGCGCCCACGACGATCCCGGGGTGCACGCCGCGCTGACCCGCGTGTTCCAGCACGCCCTGCGCATCGAGCGCATCGGCCGGCGCTACATCACCGTCGCCGAGCTGGGCGACGACGACGGCCGTTGACCCGCCTCGGCAGGACCGACCCAACCCCGGCGCAACCCCGCCGCGACCCCGGGTCGGTGAGCTCAGCGCGCCAGGCTGGCCTCGGCCAGACCGGCAAGCGCCTGGGTCAAGCCGGCCACCGCGGGGCACTGCGCCGCGCCATGGCGTTGCGCCAGGAACGCGGGGTCGTTGTAGCCCAGCCAGACCTGGCCCTGCGCGTCTTCCCACACCAGGGCCTTCAGCGGCAAGTCGATCCCCGCCGACTGCGCGCATTCCATCAGCGGCGTGCCGCCCTGCGGGTTGCCGAAAACCAGCACCTCGGTCGACCGCAAGGTCTTGCCGACCTTGGCGGCGCCGGCCGCATGGTCGATGCGCGCGAACACATTGAGCCCGCGGTCGCGGGCGACCCGCTCGACCCGATCCATCGTGTCCTTGGCCGGGAACGGGCTCTTGAGCTGGACCAGCCCGTCGGCGCCGAAGGCCGCGGCCGACACTGTCAGCAGCGCAGCGAGGGGAAAGGACATGGATCGGTTCATCGGTGACTCCTGGGTGTGGCAAGGCACAAATTGTGCGCCGCATCAGTCGTTGTTCGTGCCGCAAGACTGACAGTGGCCCGGCCGTTCCCCGAAGGGCCGTGACGACGGGCCGGCAAGATCGCGCGGCAGGTCGCGTCGGCCACGGTAGAGTTGCCTGGCACTGGGGTTGATACTTCGGGATTCACGGCGATGACGTTGGCGGCACGACTCGTGCCCCGGAAATTGCATTTGACAAAGGGGCAACGCGATGGATCGAAGAAGGTGTTTGGCGGCGGCGGGCGCGGTCGCGTGGGGATTCATCGGCTTGCCGCTGCGGGCCCAGCCCGAGCGCGCCGCAGCGCCCAAGCCGCGCAGCATCGTCGTGCTCGACTTCGAACTGGTCGATGACCAGAACAACCCGCTGACCAAGGCGGCGCAGGAAGTGCGGCTGCGCAATGCCACCGCGCAGATTCAGCGCGAGCTCTCCGAGCGCGGGCTGTACCAGGTGCTCGACCCGGCCGCGTCGCAGGCCTTGCAGCGCAGTTTGCGCGAACAGCAGGAATACCTGTACCGCTGCACCGGCTGCGCCGAACAGGTGGGCAAGCTGGTCGGCGCCGACCTGGCGATGACGACCTGGGTGCAAAAGGTCAGCGAGCTGATCCTCAATGTCAACGTCGAGGTCCACGACGTCAAGACCGAGAAGGTGCTGCTCAGCAAGTCGGTCGACCTGCGCGGCAACGACGACGTGTCGTGGTCTCGCGCGGTGCGCTTCCTGGTGCGCGACATGGCCGAGAAGCGCGAGCGCAATCCGAAGTACGGGCAATGAACCCAAGCTCAGGCGCGCGGGTCCAGCCGCTTGAGCATGTTGATGCCCGTCACCGCATAGCCGAGCTGTCGGTAGAGGGCCTGCGCGCCCGGGTTGTGGCCGAACACATGCAGGCCGATGCTGGCCAGGCCGAGCGCGGCGACCCGCGCCTCGAGCGCCCGAAATGCGCGCATCGCATGGCCCTGGCGCCGGTACGCCTGCAAGACCAGCACGTCATAAACATACGCCCCACGCAAGCCGTTGAGCTCCTGAACCGCAAGCCAGAGGTAGCCAACCGTCGGGCCGCCGTCCTCGGCCAGGATTTCATACAAGAAGTTGTCCGGCGTGGCCAGGCCGGCTGGCAGTAGCTCCAGGAATTCGGCGCCCGAGCGCTCCACCGCGCCAGCCTCGGCCCAGCTCCCTGCGGCCACCTTGTCCAGGGCATAGCTGGCGACCGCGGACTCGAGGTACGCGGCGTAGAGCTCGGCGCGCATCGGCGCGAGAACGGTCATGTGGTTCCCGCCTTTTAGCCCTTGGGCAGCGGCTGCGCGGGCAGGAAGGCTTGCTGCTGCGCCGAGCCATGAACGCCCTGCAGACCCGCCACCCACGGCAGCGAGGAGTCCTGCCAGATCTGCACCGAGGGGGCCAGCGCGGCGCGCTGCTTGACGCAGCCCAGGCGGATGATGACCGAGGTCGCATTCTCCGGCGCGGTGGCGTAAAGCGGTGTGGCGCATTCGGGGCAGAACACCTGCGCGCGTCGGTTGCCGCTGGCGGCGACCTTGACGTAGCTCTTGGGTTCGCCGCGCAGCACGAAGCCTTCGATCGGCGCGGCAACGACCGCGCGAAACGGCGCGCCCGACAGCACCTGGCAGTCGCTGCAATGGCACACCATCACCCGGGTCGGATCGACCTCGGCGGTGAAGGAGATGAGGCCGCAATGGCAGGCGCCTTCGATGTGCATGGTTGATTCTCCGAGGCAGGCGTTGGGCGACGCCGGGATCACGTCGCGGTCAGGCCCAAAAAATGATCCAGCATGTGAAAGTGATCGTCATGAAACTGATCCTCCGCGGCCAGCACCTGGGCCGCGGGCAGCCATTGCACCGACTGCGCATCGTCATCGGCCCGAACCGACGGCAACGCCCGCTCACCCAGATCAAAGAAGAACGCATGGGTGATCGTGCGCCCGCGCAGGCTGCGGTCGGGGTGGTCGAAGACGGCGTTGGCCTTGAGGGATTGGCGCAAGGCCGGGTCGGGGACATCGAGATGCGTCTCTTCCTGCAACTCGCGCAGGCACGACTGGACCGCGGTTTCGCGCGGGTCGATGAAGCCGCCAGGCAGCGCCAGCAGGCCCACGCCGGGCGCGTGGGCGCGGCGGATCAGCAGCACGTGGCGGTTGCAGCGCACCACGGCGTCGACGGTGACGAACACCGGCGGGTAGGGCGTGCCGGCCCAGGCGGCGTGGTAGGCGTTGAGCGCTTGCCACTCGCGCACCAGCCGCTCGAAGTGGGGCAGCCGCAGCCACGCCCGCAGGACCTGCACTGTGCTGTGCGGCACCTGGCCGGCAAAGCCCGCAAGGGTCGCGTCCGGCGTCGCGCCGGCGCTGGCGCTGGCGAACAACGCGTTGCGCAACTGCGTGCCGTCGGCGACCGTGATGCGTTCGACCGGCGCCACCGCCCAGCCGGGAAAGCCGCGCAGGTAATCGCTGGTGGCGTCCTTGAAGTGGCCGACCAGCACCACGCGCCCGAGCGGCGGCGGCGCCTCCAGCGCGACGATGTCGGCCACGCCGCGCTGCACCGCGGCGACCCAACGTGCCAGGTCGTAGTGGTCGCGCACCGGCAGGAAGCGCACGCGCGCGCGCTCATCAAGGCCCAATGCGCCTTCGATCATTTCGGCCCGCTCGGCCCAGGTGAACGGGTTCTTCGGCGTGCGCGCCTGGTGGGCCGAGCCGATGACGACCACGCACAGCGGCGCCAGCGCCAGCGCGCGCCGCAACAGTGTCAGGTGGCCGTTGTGAAAGGGCTGGAAGCGGCCGACGCAGACGGCCACGTCGTGCGCCGGCCGCAACCCGACGGCCGGCCTAGGGCAACCCTGATCAAGCCCCCCGCGGGTCGCGCCTCCCCGCTTTGGGCGGTCTGCGGCGTTGCAAATCCTCGCCATAGCTGGGGCTATGGCTGTGGTTCGCGCCTTGCAGCCCATCCCAAAGCGAGGCTCGCGCCCTCGCGGGGACTTGATCAGGGTCGCCTTAGACATGCTTGGCGGCAATCGGCATCTGCCGGCCGCTGCCGAAGGCGCGCTCGCGCACGCGGATGATCGGCGGCGCCTGGCGGCGCTTGTACTCGTTGCGCGCGATCATGCCGCGGATGCGCTGCACCAAGGCCTCACCTTGCTGGGTGGCGCGCAGTGCCGTGACGAAGGCGCTGGCCTGGGCAAACTCGGCCGGCGCGAGCTGCCGGCCTTCGATCAGCACCTTCAGGATCGGGTCCAGCTCTTCGTACGGCGGCAGGCTGTCGGTGTCTTTCTGGCCGGGTGCGAGTTCGGCGGACGGGGCCTTGTCGATGATGGCCTGCGGGATCAGCTCGCGGCCGGCCGCTTCGTTGAGGTGGCGCGACAACGCGAACACTTCGGTCTTGTACAGGTCGCCGATCAAACCCAGGCCGCCGTTGGTGTCGCCGTACAAGGTGCAGTAGCCGACCGAGATTTCCGACTTGTTGCCGGTGGTCAGAAGCAGGTGGCCGAAGGCGTTGGAGTATTCCATCAGCACCGTGCCACGCACCCGCGCCTGCAGGTTTTCGAGCGGCAGGCCGCGCAAGACCTGGCCGAAGCTGGCCTCGAACTGGCGCGCAAAGACATTCACCGTGTCGGCGATCGGGTGGGTGTGCAGCGTGAGCCCCAGGTTGCGGCACAGGCTGAGCGAATCGTCCACCGATCCCGCCGACGAAAACGACGACGGCAGCGTCACCGCGACCACGTTGCCCGCCCCCAGCGCGTCGACCGCCAGCGCCAGCGTGAGCGCGCTGTCGATGCCGCCGGAGCTGCCGACCACCGCTTGCCTGAAGCCGCAACGGCGCGCGTAGTCGCGCAGCCCGAGGACGATTTGCGCGCGGTAGAACGCCGGCGTCGACAGGCCGCTGGCAGGCACCGGCGGCAGCGCTTCGCCCGAGGCGGCATGGAAGCGCCCCTGGTCGAAGCGCAGGGTGCACACGTCTTCGACAAAACGCCGCGCCTCGAACACCACGCCGCGCTCGGGCTCGACCGCAAAGGAGGCGCCGTCGAAGACGATCTGGTCCTGCCCGCCGACCTGGTTGACGTACAGCAGCGGCAATTGGTGGCGCCGGCTCGCGTCGCCGAACACCTGGTGGCGGCGCTCGCGCTGGCCAAGGTGGGACGGGCTGGCGTTGATGGCCACCACCAGGTCCGGCGCGGCGTCGCGCAGGCGC
>JAYSVE010000660.1:0-3506 GCA_043718725.1 Methylibium sp. | reverse complement strand
CCGCGTTCGCGCAAGGCCGGCATGCGCAGGCCTTTCCCAGCTTCGGCTCCGAGCGCACCGGCGCGCCGGTGGTCGCGTTCTGCCGCATTGACGACGCCGTCATCCGCCTGCGCGAGCCGGTGCTCGCGCCGGACGTGCTGATCGTCCAGGACCCGACGCTGCTGCACCAGGTCGATGTGTTCCAGGGCCTGATGGCCGACGGCTATGTGCTGGTCAACAGCAAGCGCAGCTTCCACGACCTGGGCCTGGCCGAGATCGAACGCCGCTTTCGCCCGGAACGCCTGACCACGCTGCCGGCCACCGACATCGCGCTCAAGCACCTGGGCCGGCCGCTGCCGAACGCGGTGCTGCTGGGCGGCTTTGCCGCGCTCTCCGGTTTGATCACGCTGGACGCGGTGGCCCATGCCATCCGTGAAAAGTTCGGCGCCAAGGTTGCCTCCGGCGTGGTCGACGCCAACATCGCCGCGGCGACCGAGGCCTTTGCCCATGTGAAGAAGGAGATGCGGGAGTTGGCCGATGCGCAAGCAGACTGAGGGTTCGCACGCGGTGGCCGAAGCGGTGGCCCTGTGCCGCCCCGAGGTGATCTGCGCCTACCCGATCTCGCCGCAAACCCACATCGTCGAAGGCCTGGGCGAGATGGTGAAAAGCGGGGTGTTGACGCCTTGCGAGTTCATCAATGTCGAGAGCGAGTTCGCGGCGATGAGCGTGGCCATCGGCGCCTCGGCGGCCGGCGCGCGCACCTACACCGCCACCGCCAGCCAGGGGCTGCTGTTCATGGCCGAGGCGGTCTACAACGCCTCCGGACTGGGCCTGCCGATCGTGATGACGATCGCCAACCGCGCGATCGGTGCGCCGATCAACATCTGGAACGACCACAGCGATTCGATGAGCCAGCGCGACTGCGGCTGGATTCAACTCTTCGCCGAAACCAACCAGGAGGCGCTGGACCTGCACATCCAGGCCTTCAAGCTGGCCGAAGAACTCTCGATGCCGGTGATGGTGTGCATGGACGGCTTCATCCTGACCCACGCCTACGAGCAGGTCGACATCCCCGCGCAGGCCGAGGTCGACGCCTTCCTGCCGCCCTACGAGCCGCGCCAGGTGCTGGACCCGGCCGAACCGGTGTCGATCGGCGCGATGGTCGGCCCCGAGGCCTTCATGGAGGTACGCTACCTGGCGCATGCCAAGCAGCTCGCGGCGCTGGAGCGCATCCCGTGCATCGCCGGCGAGTTCGCGGCGCGCTTCGGCCGCGCCTCGGGCGGCCTGGTGCGCGGCTACCGGTGTGATGACGCGCGGACCATCGTCGTCGCGCTCGGCTCGGTGCTGGGCACCCTCAAGGACACGGTCGACGAGATGCGCGCGGGCGGCGTGCCGATCGGCGTGCTCGGCATCCAGTCGTTCCGGCCGTTCCCGCTGGCCGCGGTGCGTGCGGCATTGCAGGGCGCCGAGCGCGTCGTCGTGCTGGAGAAGAGCTTCAGCGTCGGCCTCGGCGGGGTGGTTACTACCGATGTGCGGCTGGCGCTGTCGGGCCTGCAACTGCATGGCTACACGGTGGTGGCGGGGCTCGGGGGCCGCGCGATCACCAAGGCATCGCTGCAGCGCACGCTGCTCGAGGCCATCGCCGACACGCTGGCGCCGCTGACCTTCATGGACCTCGACTGGCGCATCGTCAACCGCCAGCTCGAACGCGAAGCGCAGGTGCGGCGCAGCGGGCCGATCGCCGAAAACCTGCTGCGCGATGTCGGCCCCGTCGCGTCGAAGGTGGCTTGAGATGTCGCAACCCGTCAAGTTCTACCAGACCGGCACCTTCACCGTCGGCAACCGCCTGCTCGCGCCCGAGCAGCGCAGCGTGCAGTCGTCCATTGAACGCAACAATTCGCTGAACTCGGGCCACCGCGCCTGCCAGGGCTGCGGTGAGGCGCTGGGGGCACGTTACGCGGTGGATGCGGCGATGCGCGCGACCGACAACCAGCTCATCGCCGCCAACGCCACCGGCTGCCTCGAAGTGTTTTCGACGCCCTACCCGCAAACCTCGTGGCAACTGCCGTGGATCCACTCGCTGTTCGGCAACGCGGCCGCGGTGGGCACCGGCATCGCCGCGGCCCTCAAGGTCAAGGGCAAGACGAACGTGCGCGTGATCGCCCAAGGCGGCGACGGCGGCACCACCGACATCGGCTTCGGCTGCCTCAGCGGCATGTTCGAGCGCAACGACGACGTGCTCTACATCTGCTACGACAACGAGGCCTACATGAACACCGGCGTGCAGCGCAGCTCGGCCACGCCGCCGGCGGCGCGCACCACGACCACGATGGCGGTGGGCGCGCGGCCCGGCGCCGAGTTCGGCCAGGGCAAGAACCTGCCGCGGATCGCGATGGCACACGAGATTCCGTACGTGGCCACCGCCACCGTGGCCGACCTGCACGATCTCGAATCCAAGGTCGAACAGGCGATGCGCCTGCGCGGCGCGCGCTACCTGCACATCCTGGTGCCCTGCCCGCTCGGCTGGGGCTCGGCCAGCCAGGACACCATCAAGCTGGCGCGGCTGGCGCGCGAGACCGGCATCTTCCCGGTGTTCGAGGCCGAGCGCGGCGAGGTGACGCGCGTGACCCGAATCAGGCGCCGCGTGCCGGTGGAGGAGTACCTGCGGCCGCAAAAGCGTTTCGCGCACCTCTTCGGCACGCCGGGGCATCCGGAGATGCTGGCCCGCATCCAGGCCAACGCCGACCGCAACATCCAGCGCTACGGCCTGCTCGACGACCCCGGAGCCTGACGATGCAAAAGCCGTTCGCGATCACCCTCGACCCCGGCTCGTCGCTCGCCAACAAGACCGGCAACTGGCGCACCGAACGCCCCGTGTACGTGAGCCGCCTGCCGCCGTGCAACGCCGAGTGCCCGGCCGGTGAAGACATCCAGGGCTGGCTGTACCACGCCGAGAGCGGCGCCTACGAAGCCGCCTGGCGCCACCTTGTGCGCGACAACCCGTTCCCGGCAATCATGGGGCGCGTCTGCTATCACAGCTGCGAGACGCTCTGCAACCGCGCGAAGATCGACACCGCGGTCGGCATCAACTCGGTCGAGCGCTTCCTCGGCGACGAGGCGCTGGCCAAAGGCTGGCGCTTCGATGCGCCCAGGCAAGAATCTGGCAAGCATGTGCTGGTGGTCGGCGCCGGTCCGTCGGGCATGTCGGCGGCCTACCACCTGCGCCGGCTCGGCCACGCCGTCACGGTGCTCGAAGCCGGCCCGTCGCTGGGCGGAATGATGCGCTTCGGCATCCCCAAATACCGGCTGCCGCGCGACGTGCTCGATGCCGAAATGCAGCGCATCGTCGCGATGGGGGTCGTGGTGCGCCTGAACGCCAAGGTGGCCGACCTGGCGCAGGCGATGAAGGAGACCGGCTGCGACGCCGCGTTCCTCGCCGTCGGCGCGCACATCGCCCGGCGCGCCCACATCCCGGCCAAGGACTCGTCCCGCATCCTCGACGCGGTGGCGGTGCTGCGCTCGATGGA
>JAYSVE010000659.1:0-3507 GCA_043718725.1 Methylibium sp. | reverse complement strand
CCTATGTGCGCCAGTTCACCGAAGACCGCGAGCTGTCGGCCTGGTTCCTGGTGGACCTGAGCGCGAGTGTCGACTTCGGCTCCAACCAGCTCACCAAGCGCGGCGTCGCGCGCGAATTCGTCGGCGTGCTGTCGCGCCTGCTCACCCGCCACGGCAACCGCGTCGGCGCGCTGCTGTACGGCACCGCGGTCGACACGGTGATCCCGGCGCGCGGCGGGCGCTTGCATGTGCTGCACCTGCTGCAGCGCATGGCGCAGCGGCCCGCCACCACCGCGCCCGGTGTCACGAACCTGCGCGACCTGCTGCTCGCGGCCCAGCGCATCGTCAAGCGCCGCAGCACTGTCTTCGTGGTGTCCGACTTCATCAGCGCGCCGGGCTGGGACGTGGCGCTGGCCCAGTTGGCGCAACGCCACGAGGTCACCGCGGTGCGCCTGTACGACCCGCTGGAGATGGACCTGCCTGACCTGGGCCTGGTGACCATGCTCGATGCCGAGTCCGGCGAACAAATCGTCGTCGACACCCACGACCGCGGCTTCCGCAAACGTTTCGCCGCCGCCGCAGCGCGGCGTGAAGCCGGGCTGCGCGAGGGCCTGGCGCGGGCTGGCGTCGACACCCTCGAACTGGCCACCGACGACGACCTGATGGATGCCATTCTTCGCTTCGCCGACCTGCGGCGCCAGCGCAGTCGAATGAACACCGGCGGTGGCGCGCCGGCGCATCTTTCGGCATGGACGGTGCCCCCAGGACTCGGCAAGTCGAGCCCGCCCCCCGAGGGGGTCAAGGAACCTCGGGAGCGGCCCAGCGTTTCCTTGTGAGCCGCAATGCCATGAACCAAGCTTCGCCAATGACCTTCATCTGGCCCGACATGCTGTGGGGCCTGTTGCTGCTTCCGCTGCTGGTGGCCGCCTATGTGTGGCTGTTGCGCCGGCGCAAGAAGACGGCCCTGCGTTTTGCCAGCCTGAGCCTGGTGAAAGAGGCGATGGGCAAGAGCAACGCCTGGCGCCGCCACCTGCCGCCGGCGCTGCTGCTGCTGGCCACCACCGCGCTGCTGCTGGCCGCGGCGCGCCCGGCCGCCGTCATCACGCTGCCGCTGCAGGAAAAAACGATCGTGCTGGCGATGGATGTGTCGGGCAGCATGCGCGCCACCGACGTCAAGCCGAACCGAATCGTCGCCGCGCAAGAGGCGGCCAAGTCCTTCATCGCCGAACTGCCGCGCAGCGTGCGCCTGGCGGTGGTGTCGTTCGCCGGCACCGCCGCGGTGGTGCAGGCGCCCACGCTGAGCCGCGAAGACGTGATCGCGGCCATCGACCGCTTCCAGTTGCAGCGCGGCACGGCCATCGGCAGCGGCCTGGTGCTGTCGCTGGCCACCATCTTTCCCGACGCCGGGATCGACCTGTCGCAGATCACCGGCGCGCGCAACATGCCGCCTTCGCCCGGAGACAAGGTGAAGAAGGACTTCACGCCGGTCGAGCCGGGCTCGTACGGGTCGGCCGCGATCATCCTGCTGACTGACGGCCAGCGCACCACCGGCCCGGACCCGCTGGACGCCGCCAAAATGGCGTCCGAGCGCGGCGTGCGCGTCTACACCGTGGGCATCGGCACCAAGGAGGGCGAAACGATAGGCTTCGAAGGCTGGTCGATGCGCGTGCGGCTCGACGAAGACACGCTCAAGAACATTGCCGACCGCACCCGGGCCGACTACTTCTATGCCGGCACGGCCGAAGACCTGAAGAAGGTCTACCAGTCGCTGAGCAGTCGGCTGGTCGTCGAGAAAAAGGAAACCGAGATCAGCGCGCTGTTCGCCGCCCTCGGCGCGCTGCTGCTGGTGCTGGCGGCGGGCTTGTCGGTGTGGTGGTTCGGCCGGGTGGCCTAGCCCGGCTCTGTGGTGTCCGCTGCTAGACTGCCGCCGAGCCATTCGAAGCGCCTTGATGCAACCTGAAAAAGCCGCCCCGCCTTCCGACGATGCCACGGCGCTGCCGCTGGAGGTGGCGCAGCAATTGCTGGTTCATGCCGGCTATGTGCTGCCGGTGCTGGAGGAGGTCGGCCAGGACGCCTGGATGGCGTCGCTGATCGCCGGGCTGTGCGAGCTGTCCAGCCGTGACCCGCTCACCGGCCTGGCAAACCGCCGCCAGTTCGAGCTGGCACTTGCCCGCGAAGTCGACCGGGTCGCCCGCACCGGCGAGCCGGCGGTGCTGCTGATGATCGACATCGATCACTTCAAGAAAGTCAACGACACCCATGGCCACGCGGCGGGCGACCAGGTGATTCGCGCCGTGGCGCGGGTGTTGCAGGATTGCATTCGGCCGATGGACACGGTGGCCCGCGTCGGCGGCGAGGAGTTCGCGATGGTCCTGCCCAATTGCGCGCCCGGCTTCGGCGAGGCGGTCGCCGAGCGGATCCGCCTGAAGGTGCAGCGCCGCTCGGTGCCGGTGGCGCCGGGCAGGGAGGTCGCGGTGACGGTCAGCATCGGCGGCGCCTTTGCGCCCCAATGGGTGCGATCGTCGGCGCCGCTGTGGCTGGAGCGCGCCGACCGGCAGCTCTACAACGCCAAGACCGGTGGGCGCAACCGCAGTTGTGTCGAAGCCTCACTGGTCTCGCCGGTCAGCGCCGAAGAAAAAGGCCTGTTGTTCGGCACTTCGTATTTCCAGGTGCTCGAATGAGCGGCACCGACGCAACGGCCAAACGGGTGGCCCCCACGCCCGGGTCGGAATCGGGCCGACGTCACGCCGGCTCCGGCGCGCGGGTGCTGGCCATCACCAGCGGCAAGGGCGGCGTGGGCAAGACGTTCCTGGCCGCCAACCTGGCCGCCGCGCTGGCGCGCCACGGCGAGCGCGTGCTGGTGCTGGACGCCGACCTGGGCCTGGCCAACCTGGACGTGGCGCTGAACCTGGTGCCCAAGTTCACGCTGCACGACGTGTTCACCGGCAAGGCGCCGCTGGCCGACGCCATCGTCGCGGCGCCGGGCGGCTTCTCGGTGTTGTTGGCGGGCTCGGGCCTGGTTGAATATTCGCGCCTGACGGCCGAGGTCCGCGACCAGTTTCTGAAGATCGTCGAGTCTCTGGAGCCGCGCTACGACCGCATCCTGCTCGACACCGGCGCCGGCATCTCCGACGTGGTGTTGTTCGCGGTGTCGCTGGCCCATGAAGTGCTTGTGGTCACCAACCTCGAACCGACCTCGATGACCGACGCCTATGCCACGATCAAGGTGCTGGCGCTGCAGCAGCAGCGCCACGACATCCGGCTGGTCGTCAACCAGGTCGGCCGCGCCGGCGAAGGCAGGATCGTTCGGACCCAGTTGCAAAAGGTCGTCGACCAGTACGTCAGCCCGTCGATGCAGGACCCGACCCGGCCCGTCAGGCTCGAGCTGCTGGGCGAGATCCCGGCCGACCCGGCCGTGCGCGAAGCGGTTCAAAAGCGCCGCCTGCTGCTGGAGTTGATGCCGGGCTGTGCCGCGGCCCAGGCGGTCGGCGCCATGGCGACCCGGTTGGCGGCTTAAGCCCGCGCGGG
>JAYSVE010000658.1:0-3517 GCA_043718725.1 Methylibium sp. | reverse complement strand
CAATGCGCTCCCACCACAGGCCGAAGACCAACACCAGCAACTCGGAGGTGCTGCCTTCGAACTCGCTGACGATGCTGGCGCCCTCGGTGATCCGGTTGACCATGTGGTGCCGAATCACCTCCTTGAGCAACTCTTCCTTGCTGGGGTAGTACAGGTACAGCGTGCCCTTGGAGACGCCGGCGCGCAGCGCCACTTCTTCGGAGCGGGTGGCGGCGAATCCCTTTTCGACAAAGAGGTCGAGCGCGGCGTCCAGCAGCTCTTGCGGACGGGCTTGTTTGCGGCGCTGGCGGGTCGCAGGGGTGGTGGGCATCAAGAAGGCGAGAAGATACTGACTGTTCGGTCAGTAATGTAATCCGCGCCCCGATGCGGGTCAAGTCAAAGTCAAGAGCGGTGCGTCGAGCGCAAGCGGTGCTGCGCGCGCGTCACGCCACGATTGCCACGCGCCTGGTGTCAACCGTGCCCAGGTACTTGCGCAGCGCTTGGCGGCGCTCCCAGAACGGCGTGTCGAAGCCCGGCTCGGCCGCGTAGCGGTGCGCGCGTTCCAACAGGTAGGCGGTGGAATCGTTGTCACACCCGGCTTCAAAAGCGGCCACGGCTGTTCTCCAGGTTCTGGGTTGCATGAGCATGTCGCTCACGGCATCGGCCGCGGCGCGCGCGTTTCGCAAGGCACGCGTCACACCACTGCCAAGAACCGGGTCCACCGCCAGGGTGGCATCGCCCACGGCCAGCCACGGCGCGGCGTTCGCCGCTTCGTCGCGGCGCAGGCGCTGGCTGTGGGCGCAGTGGACCTGCGGCGTCGAGATCGGGCGCGCCGAGCGCAGGCGCCGGCGGGTGAGCGGCGCCGAACCCAGGCAGGCCTGCCAGGGCCCGGCGGCCGTGAGGCACATCTCGGCGCACAGGTCGGCGTCGGTCATCAGCATCGTGACCATTCGTGTGGATGCGCCGCGCGCGCCGTTAGGCAACGGCGCCGAAACCCACCAGCCCTCGGGCGTGGCTTCGACCGTCACGTGGCCATGGTCCGAAGGCTCGGTCGCGACCCACTGCAACGCCACGCCGACCAGCCTGTCCCACTGCAAGCGCTGGGCGCCCAAGGACCGCGCCACCTGCGCGCGCCGGCCGGTGGCGTCGACCAGCACGCGCGCCCGCAGATGCGGTGCCGCGGCCTGCGCAGGGCAGGCGCCGGGCGTGGTCTGCAAGTCCCAGGCGTGGTCGCGGCGCACGCTTCGCTGCAACGCGACACCTTTGAGCAAGGTGACGCCGGCGGCCTCGGCGGCGCGCGCCAGCATCTGGTCAAAGGCGCGCCGGTCGACATGCCAGGAGCCGCCGCCGCGGCTCTGAAGGCTCGCATTCGGCGCCACCGCGGTGTCGCCCCACAGACCGCAAGCGCCGGACGACGGCCGCGACCCCAACGCCAGAAACTCCGACCCCAGGCCGAGTTCGCCCAGCAGTTCTTGCACGCCAGGCGCCAGCGACGCGCCGATGCGCGGCGACTCGAACCGGCTGCGTTCCAGCAACGCGACGCTCCAGCCGTGCAACGCCAGCCAGCGTGCCGTGGCCGCGCCAGCGGGGCCGGCGCCGATCACGGCGGCATCGAAAATTGAGTTGGGTTTGAGGTGTCCCATGCGTCGAACCTGGCTGTCAATGCGGTGGGCGCGCCGGGTGCCGTCGGCAGCGGGTTGCCATGGTGGATGTGCACAGCGGTTTACGACCAGCTTGGCACGACCCCCGCTACTTCGCATCCACTGCATTGCGGACACGCCGGTGCGCGTAAAGATCGGTGAAGGCGCCCGGCCGCGCAAGGGGGCAGGTTCAAGCTCCCTAGAATCGTCACCGATGAAAAGCAAAGCCTGGATCGTCGCGGTGCTGCTCGGGCTGGGGGTCGCGGGCGCAGCCGCCTGGTGGGCGTTGCGCGAGCGCGATGCCGGCGTCAGCTACCGCAGCGCCAAGATCGAGCGCGGCTCCTTGCAGGCGGCGGTCTCCGCGTCGGGCACGGTGACACCGGTCACGCAGGTGCAGGTCAGCTCCCAGGTCTCCGGCCAGATCAAGGAGTTGTTCGTCGACTTCAACAGCGAGGTCAAGGCCGGCCAGTTGATCGCCCGGCTGGACCCGGAGACCTTCGAGTACCGCCTGCGCCAGGCCAACGCCGATGTCGAGGCGGCGCGGGCCACGGTGCTGACGGCGCAGGCAAATGTGCTGCAGGCCATGGCCCAGGTCGGCAAGGCCCGCGTCGAGGTGCAGGAGGCGCAGCGCGACCTGGAGCGCAAGCAGGATCTCGTCGCGCAGAACTTCATCTCGGCGGTCGAAGCCGAAAGGGCCTCCGCCCTGGTGCGCACGCTGGCCGAGAGCCTGAAGGCGACCGACGCCCAGGTGGCCGTGGCCAGGGCGCAGGCGCAAAACGCGCAGGCGATCGTCAAGCAGCGCGAGGCCCAACTGGCCCAGGCGCGGGTCGACGTGGAGCACACCCAGATCCGCTCGCCGGTCACCGGCATCGTCATCAAGCGCAGCGTCGAGGTCGGGCAGACCGTGGCCGCCAGCCTGCAGGCGCCCGAGCTGTTCGTGATCGCCGCCAACCTGAACGACATGCAGGTCGAAACCGCCATCGACGAGGCCGACATCGCGCGGGTGCGCGCGGCGCAAAAGGTCAACTTCACGATCGATGCCTTCCCCGGCCGCGGTTTCGAAGGCGCGGTGAAGCAGGTGCGCAAGGCCGCGGTCTCGGCCCAGAACGTCACGACCTATACCGTGGTGGTGGCGTTCAGCAACCCCGGCGCCAGCCTGCTGCCGGGCATGACGGCCAATGTGCGCATCGTCACCGAAACCCGCGACAACAGCTTGAAGATTCCCAACGCCGCATTGCGCGTGCGCATCGCCGGGGTCGAGCCGGTGACGCCGGGCGGCCCTGCGAGCGCTGCGGCGGCGCGCAGCATCGGCGCGGCGGGACCCTGGTCATGGATCGGTTCGGCGAACGCTCAGACCCCGGCGTCTCAAGCCGGCGGCAAGGGCGCCGCCAAGCCGGCCTCCGCAAGCCCTGCTTCGACGGACGCGGCCAACGCGCCCGCGCCCGCGGCGCCACCGCAGGCGGCCGCGAGTGGCGCCCGCGCTGCAACCGGTAGCGCTGCCGCGCCGGCGGGCGCCGGGCCGGGCGGCCCGTTGCGTGAGTTCCGCGACCGGCTGGTGAGCGAGTTGGCACTGGCGCC
Organism: Methylibium sp.; assembly: GCA_043718725.1. Classification (GTDB taxonomy): domain Bacteria; phylum Pseudomonadota; class Gammaproteobacteria; order Burkholderiales; family Burkholderiaceae_C; genus LGRD01. The sequence continues at coordinate 320 of JAYSVE010000658.1, read as the reverse complement.
GGCGCAGATCGAAAAGGTCGATGCCCTGTTCGCCGAGGCCAGGCCGCGCTTCGGTGAATTGCGCGGCCTGGCCGAAGAAGAACGGCCGAAGGCGCGCGAACGCATCCTGGCCGACCTGCGGGCCCGCGTGGCCGAGCACCTGAGCCCCGAGCAAAGGCCCAAATACCAGCAACTGCTGGCCGAGTTGGGCGGCCGCCAAAGCACCCGCGGGCGCATCTACCTGCTGAGCGCCGCCAACAAGCCGGTGGCGTACAACGTGCGGCTGGGCATCACCGACGGCGTGTCGACCGAACTGCTGGTGACGCCCGGCTCGCCCGACG
>JAYSVE010000657.1:0-8359 GCA_043718725.1 Methylibium sp. | reverse complement strand
CTTCGGCGCCATAGCCGCGGGTCGCCGCCAGCTTGAGGGCCGGCGCGTCCTCGGGCATCACGATGGTGGCGCGGCAGCCGTGCAATTGCGCCGCCAGTGCCACCGCCTGGGCATGGTTGCCGGACGAGTAGGCCACCACGCCGCGGGCGCGCTGCGCCTCGCTCAGCACATTCACGGCGTTGTAGCCGCCGCGAAACTTGAACGCGCCCATGCGCTGCAGGTTCTCGGCCTTCATGAACACCTGCGCGCCGAGCAGGGCGTCCAGGGTCTTCGAGGTGAGCACCGGGGTGCGGTGTGCCACGCCCTTCAGGCGTGCGGCGGCGGCTTGGATGTCGGCAAACTGAAGCATGGCGGGCGCAAGCTGGGGTGTTGCAAGGGTCAACGCGGCGTCTCGGCGCGCGCGATCAGGCCGCGCACCTCGGCGAGCTTGGCCTTGAGCTGCCTGGCGTTGTCGGGGCCGACGCGGAGCAACATTTTCTGTCCGGCCGAGCGAGCTTCAAGCGTCGGGTCGGCGTATTCGTAGCGCAGCCACGGCGTGGCCGAGGCCAGCGGCCCTTTGACCTCGGTCAGCCTGACCTTCACCGGCCCGGCGGGCTCGGGGGTTTGCAGCAGGTGGTCGATCACCTGCACCAGCCGGTCATTGAAATACTTGCCCGGGTAGCCCAGCTCTTCGTAGGCCGGCTGGATCAGCGGATAGATCTGTCTGTACAGCGCCACCGCGCGGGCGGCGTCGATCGAGGCGATGAACTGCACCACCGGCGCATAACGCGCCGCATTGCGCGTGCCGATCTGCGTTCCGTCGGCGGCCGGCTCGGTCACGAAGCGCGCCGCGGTGGGGTTCACCGGCCACAGCCGGGCCGCGGCGTGCGGGCGGTCGAGGTTGTCCACGGTCGCGACCAGCCGGGCAGCGAAACGGTCGGTGCTGAGGAAGGTCAGCACGGCCTTGCGACCGAGCAGGTCGACCAGGGCGGCGCTGACGTAGGCGTCGGCCTTGTCCGCCGCGGGCAGGGGGCGCGGGGCGGGGCTGGCTCCCGACGCGGGTTCGAGCGGGTGGGCGATGGCCGGCTCGGCGCGCGCGGGTGCTGGCACCGGCTCGGAGGCGGCCGCTGGCGCCGGGTCGGTGCCGGCCAGCGACACCGGGTTGAGGGTCGGCTTTTGCTGCTGCCACAACCAGTAGCCGCCGGCGGCCAGCAGGCCCAACAAGGCCAGCAGGGCCAGCCGCACGATCGTCTTTCGTTTCATGGCGTCCTCTCGTTGAAGCGGGTCGTGCCCGCGCCCAGCCAGGACGATAACGCGTCATCGTGCGCACGCGATCCGCGAACCCCCGCCGAATCCGTTGTGCGGGCGGTCAAGGGGCGCCAGGCGCCTACCGCGGCGGCATCACTTCGGCCATGTTGACCGGCGTGTTGCCGACGTCGCGCAGCGACGCCATGCGCTTGCGGGTGCCCGGGTGGGTGGGCGTGTCCCGTGTCAGGCCCAGGGTCTTGAAGGCGGAAAAGGCGTCCTCGTCCGGGTGCCCGAGTGCCCGCAGGGTGTGCAGGCCAAACGCATCGGCATCGAGTTCGTGCCGGTGCGACAGGCCCGAAGCGTCGCGCCCCAGGACACCGGCGACCGGGTCGGTGGTTTGCGGCGTCACGGCGCCGGGCACATGGCGCTTGTAGAGCAGTCCCATCTGGCCCCAGTGACCCATGACCACATGGCCGAGTTCATGGGCCAGGATGAACGCCCGCTCGCCTTCGGTCAGGTCGCCGAGCGACTCGTTGGCCAAGACCAGCCGGCCGTGCAGGGTCTCGGCCACCGTGCCGCCGGAGATGACCCGCAGCTCGACGGGTTGCGCCAACCCCGCGGCGCGCAGCACCGTCTCAAAGCTGGCCCGCACACGCTGGGCTCGGGCGCCCTGGGCATCGGCCAGCGGCAGCGCCTCAAGGCGCTGCCGCTGCGATCGTTCCAGCACGTCGTGGATGTCTTCGGACCAGGCCGGGGTGCCGGCAAGCACGAACAGGATGCAAAGGACGGATCGCATGGCACATCTCCCTGTGGCGGAACCGAATACGGGATTCCGCTGAGTGAGTGTGAGCAAGCGATGTGCCCGACACAAGGGTTTGCACTAATTGATCGAATGAAAATGTCTCTTTGCGTGACAGGTTGGGCGTTGACTGGCCGCAAGCCGACCGGACCCGGTGCGCCCCGCCGTGCCGTTTCAGCCCGGCTTCGAAGCGGTCGAGGCGATGGCGTCGCGCCGGCAGGCCGCCTGCAAGTCGGCCCAACCCTGAGGGCCCAGCGCTTCGAGCGTGCGCAGGTTGGCTTCGAAAATTGCCTCCGGCTCGGGGAAGGCGGCGACGGCGCGGGTGATGCTGTCTTCGCGCAGCAGGTGCAGGCAGGGGCAGGGGGACTGGTTGGTGGCATTGCTCAGGTCCTGCGGCGCGGTGCCCTCGAACTGGTAGCGCGGGTGGAAGCTGGCCAGTTGCAACACGCCTTCGAGCCCGAGGTCCAGCAGCGCGTCTTCGGCGGCGCCGAGGAAGTCATTGAAGTCGGCAAAGTCCGTCAGCACCCAGGGGTGAATCAACAGCGTCGTTTCGATTTGCGCCGGATCGGCCTCGTTCAACAAGCGCAATTCGTCGCAAAGGGTGGCCAGCAGGCTCTGAGGATCGGTCGTTTCGCTCACCACGTACCGAATTTGCCGCCTGATTTGCACGCTCTTGGCAAACGGGCACAGGTTCAGGCCGATCACGGCGCGGTCGACCCAGGCACGGGTCTCGGCCAGCGCGCGGGCGGCGTCAAGGGGTTGGGCGTCGATTTCGGGTCTGGAGTGGGCGGTCATGCTGGCCTGGGCGCGGGATCCGAGTCCGCTATCGTGCACCACCTTTGCAGCCATGTCGCCAAGCCATGCCGTCACTGAAGTATCTGGCCGGTTACCCCGAAGCGGTGCAGGCCCAGGTGCGCGAACTGATCGAGCAAGGCCGGCTGGCCGACCGCTTGCGCCAGCGCTACCCTGGCACGCACGCGGTGCGCACCGACCGTTTGCTGTACGACTACACCGTCGAGCTGAAAAACCGCCACCTGCGCAACGCCGCCCCGCTGAGCAAGGTGGTGTTCGACAACCACTTGCAGATTCTCCAGCACGCCCTGGGCATGCACACCAGCATCGCCCGCGTGCAGGGCAACCGGCTCAAGGCGAAGCGCGAGATCCGCGTGGCCAGCCTGTTCAAGTCAACCCCGCCGGAGTTCCTGAAGATGATCGTCGTGCACGAATTGGCCCACCTCAGGGAGGCGGCGCACAACAAGGCCTTCTATCAACTGTGCACCCACATGGAGCCCGGCTACCACCAGCTCGAGTTCGACCTGCGCCTGTACCTGACCCAGCAGGACCTCGATGCGACAATTCCCGGCTGATCCGTTTGCGTCTTCATGACCCAGCCAAGTCAGCCGACCCCTGCCTCCGCCAGCACCCCCCGCAACCCTGTTTCCCTGGCCCTGGTGGCCGGCCTGTGGATCGCGACGGTGTGCAACTGGCCGTTGTGGCGGGCGTTGTGGGCCCTGCCCGAGATGCACACGCCGCGCGGCGCGCTCTTCGTCGCGGCTTTCAGCGTGATGATCGCCGCGCTGAGCACCGCATTGCTCAGCCTGGCGGCGTGGCGCGGCACGATCAAGCCCCTGATCGGCGTGTTCCTGTTGGCCGCGGCGCTGGGCGCGCATTTCATGGGCAGCTACGGCGCGGTCATCGACCCGACGATGCTGGTCAACATGCTGCAAACCGACCTGCGCGAAGCCCGCGACCTGCTCAGTGGGCGCCTGCTGGCCAGCGTGCTGTTGCTGGCGCTGTTGCCGCTGTGGCTGTTGGGGCGGGTCCCGGTCCTGCGCGCCCCATTCGCGCGCCAACTGGGGCGCAATGTGCTGGCCTTCGTCGCGTCGACGGTCGTGCTGGTGGCGTTGCTGGCGCTGAGCTATGCCGACCTGTCGTCGACGATGCGCAACCACAAGGCCTTGCGCTACACGATCAACCCGATCAGTTCGTTCTATTCACTCGGTCGGGTGGCGTTCGACGCCAACGCGCAGTCCAAGGGACCGCTGCGGGTCATCGGCCGCGATGCTCAACTGCTGGCGCGGGCACCCGGGGCCAAACCACCGTTGTTGCTGCTGATCGTCGGCGAGACCGCACGCGCCGACCACTTCTCGTTGAACGGCTACGCGCGGCCGACCAATGCCGAGACGGCGGCGCTGGGCGTCATCAGTTTTCGCGACGTGACCGCCTGCGGCACCAACACCGCGGCGTCGCTGCCGTGCATGTTTTCGCACCTCGGCCGCGAGGCCTACGAGCAGCGGTCGGCACAGCACGAGAACCTGCTCGACCTGTTGCAGCGCGCCGGGCTGGCGCTGCTGTGGCTGGACAACCAGTCCGGCTGCAAGGGTCTGTGCGACCGGGTGCCCAGTGCCTTCGCACGCGACGCGCCAGCGTCCACGAGCCATGACCCCGGCCTGTGCCAGGGGGGTGAGTGCCTGGACGAAGCGCTCATGACCGGCCTGGACGCGCGTCTTGCGGCCCTGCCCGGCGAGCGGCGCGCGCGCGGCGTGGTGCTGGTGCTGCACCAGATGGGCAGCCACGGCCCGGCCTACTACAAACGCTCGCCCGCCCAGCGCAAACCCTTCGCGCCCGAATGCACGACCAACGTGTTGCAGCAGTGCGAGCCGGCCCAACTCGTCAATGCCTACGACAACTCGATTGCCTACACCGACCATGTGTTGGCCCTGGGCATCGCCTGGCTGGCCCGGCACGGCGCGACCCACGATCCGGCCATGCTGTATGCGTCGGACCACGGCGAGTCTCTGGGCGAGAACAACCTGTACCTGCACGGCCTGCCGTTCGCGCTGGCGCCACGCGAGCAAACGCATGTGCCGATGATTCTGTGGATGCCCGAGGCGACGCCGGCCGCCAAGTCCCTGGCCACCTGCTTGCGGGCGCGCCTGGACGTGCCGCTGACGCACGACCACCTGTTCCACACCGTGATGGGGTTGCTGGGCGTGCGCAGTGCCGAGTACCGCGCCGCGCTCGATGCGCTCCAGCCTTGCCGGCCCGCCTGAGATGACTTCCGTTGCCGCCCCCGCGCCGGCCCCGCCGCAAGGCTGGCGGGTCGACGCGGCCATCACGCTGCTCGCGCTGATCGGCCTGATCGCCTGGGACGCCAGCGGCGCCGACCTGTGGGTCGCGCGCGCGTTCGGCACGGCCCAGGGCTTTGCCTGGCGCGAACATTGGCTCACCTCCCAGGTGCTGCACACGGGCGGGCGTTGGCTGGGCATCGTGGTATTCGTGGCCCTGGTCGTCAACCTCTGGCGGCCGCTGCTGGCGGCGCGCGGACTGTCGCGCCGGATGCGCCTTTGGTGGCTGCTCGCCACGGTCGCCTGCCTTGTGGTCATCCCGCTGCTCAAGGCCCGCAGCCTGGTCAGTTGCTCCTGGGACCTGGCCGAATTCGGCGGCGCGGCGCGGCTGGTGTCGCATTGGTCGGTGCAGGCCTGGACGGGCCCTGGCGACGGTGGTTCGGGACGCTGCTTTCCCTCGGGGCACGCCTCCACGGCGTTCAGCTTTCTGGCCGGCTGGTTCGTGCTGCGCGGGCATTCGGTGCGGGCGGCACGCGCGTGGCTGGCCGGGGTGCTGGTGCTGGGTGCCGTCTTTGGCGTGGCCCAGTTGATGCGCGGCGCCCACTACCCCAGCCATTCGCTGTGGACCGCCTGGATTTGCTGGGCGCTGACGGCGCTGCTGTGGCACACCACCGGCAAGCTGCGCCGCGCGGCCGGCCCGGCTGCCGACGTGGGTCAGGGCGGGTTGTAGACGCGCAGAAAACTCGCGAACCGCGGCAGCCCGGTGCTGGTGAGGTCGCGGTAGCGGTAGGTGATGCGGCTGCCCGGCGGCGGCGGGTCGCGGCGCTCGGCGTCGCTGAAACCGGTGCCGATGAAAAATCGCCGGCCCTCGGGCGTCTGCACCTGCAACGCGCCAAGTTGGCCAGCGTATTTGCCATTGCCGGGACGCTGGCCGACGACGGTCGCCTCGGCGTCCAGGTAAGGCTTGAGCTTGATCAGCACGTCGCTGCGGCCGGTGCTGTAAGGCGCGTTGGCAAGGTGCAGCATCAGACCCTCTCCACCGTGCGCCACGGTCTCGTTCAAGCGGCGCTGCAAGGCCTTGCGGTCGGTCACGCGCGACTGTTCGACGGCGCGCAGTGCGGGCCAGCCGGTGCGCTGGGCCAGTTCGCGAAGCAATTGCGCGCGCTCGGCGAAGCTGCCCGCCGCGCCCGGCAGTTCGAACACCATGTACTGGACGAGCCTCCATTCGGCGTCGACCGGCACGTCCTTGCGCACGATGCCCGACAGCGTGTCGAACTTGCCGCGCGCCAGCCACAGTTCACCGTCCAGGGCCTGCGCGGGCAACCTGGCGATAAACCAGGCCGGCGCGGCGACCGCGCGGCCGCTGCGAAACCGCAGCGTCTTGCCGTCCCACAACGCGCGCACGCCGTCGTACTTTTCGCTCACCAGGTAGGCACTCGGGTCGATGTGGCCGCCATAGACGTTGGCCAGCAACATCGACGGCGCTGCGGCGCCCTCGGCGGCACCGGCGGGTTGCGCCAGCGCACCGCCGCCGGGCAGCGCCAGCGCCGCGGCGAGCGGGACCAGAAGGGATAGCAGCCAGTGTCGGAGCATGGGGTCGGCCTGCGCTGTTGGGGTGCTGAACTGTAGCGATCGGCCGGCGCCGGTCCGGACGTAGACTGGGTTCGCAGGCACGGCAGGCCGGCCGCTCGGGTCGTGACGGGGCGGCGTTTCGTGGAGGCACCCATGGTTTTGCAGCGTCAGATTTTTCCGTGCGACCGCGTGCGCCACCTCGTTTTGCTGGCCGCGCTGTTGGCGTCGGGCTGCGCCGACCTGAACCGCTTGCAGCCCGACCAGACCCATGCCATCACGGTGCTGCATACCAACGACCACCACGGCCGTTTCTGGAAGAACGCCGACGGCGAGTACGGCATGGCGGCGCGCAAGACGGCCATCGACGCGATCCGCGCCGAGGTCGCCGCGGGCGGCGGCCACAGCCTGCTGCTTGATGGCGGCGACGTGAACACCGGTGTGCCCGAGTCCGACCTGCAAGACGCAGAACCCGACTTCGAAGCCATGAACCGCCTCGGTTATGACGCCATGGCGGTGGGCAACCACGAGTTCGACAAGCCGCCCGCGGTGCTGGCCCAGCAGCGCGGCTGGGCCCGGTTTCCGATGCTCTCGGCCAACATCTACAAGGACGGGCAGCGCATGTTCCCGTCGCACACCATCTTCGAGCGCGGCGGCTACCGCATCGCGGTGATGGGCCTGACACCGACGACACCGCCAAGATGGTGCTGCCGGTCAATATTGCGGGCATCGAATTCCGCAAGCCCGCGGCCGAGGCGGCCAAGCTGGTGCCGCAGCTGCGCGCCCAGGCCGACATGGTCATTGCTGCCACCCATATGGGCCACTACACCGACGGCAGAAGTGGCGTCAATGCACCGGGTGATGTCGAGATGGCGCGCGCCGTGCCTGGGCTGGACCTCATCGTGGGTGGCCACAGCCAGAACCCGCTGTGCATGCTGATGCTCAACGTGCGCAACGAAGCCTACAAACCCGGCCAGCCCTGCGCACCCGATCGCCAGAACGGCGCCTGGATCGTGCAGGCGCACGAGTGGGGCAAGTACGTGGGGCGCGCCGACTTCGAGCTGCGCAACGGCAGCGTGCAACTCGTGAAGTACCAGTTGCTGCCGGTCAACCTGTGGTTGCGCGGCCCCGGCAGCGAAAAGACGCTGGCCGCCGAAAGGTTGCCCGAAGACCCGCAGGTGCGCGCCTTCCTGCAACCTTTTCAGGACAAGGGCCAGCTGGGCCTGGGCGTGACGGTGGGGCGCAGCGACGAGGTGCTGGACGGTGACCGCAACCGGGTGCGCCGGCAGCCGACCAGCCTGGGCTCGATGGTGGCGCGTGCCATGATGGACCGCGTGGGCGCCGACCTGGGCTTGATGAATTCAGGCGGCATCCGCGATTCGCTGCCGGCCGGCGTCATCACCTACCGTGACGTGCTCAAGGTGCAACCGTTTGGCAACACCATCAGCGTGGTCACGCTCAGCGGCGCTGAACTGCTGGACTACCTGCGCTTTGCCGCCCGCATGACCGCTGGCGCGGGCGCTTTCCCGCAAACCGCGGGTGTGCGCTTGCGCATCAGCGGCGGGGTGCTTGAAAGCGCGCAGATCGGCGGCCGCGAGATCGACGCGGCCGGTCGTTACCGTTTGGCCATCAACAACTTCACCGCCAGCGGCGGCGACGGCTACCCGCCGCTGGACAAACACCCCGGCTACGTCAA
>JAYSVE010000656.1:0-3523 GCA_043718725.1 Methylibium sp. | reverse complement strand
AGCCGGCCGGCGTGCCGCTGGCTTCGGCGAGCAGGATCAACAGCAGCGCCAACGGAGCCTGCTCGGCCAGGTTGGCGTGGGCCCGGATCGCCTGCGCGACCTGGGCATTGCCGCCGTCACCCGCCTGAATGCCGGTCTTGACACGGGCCATGATCACGCGAACGGTCAGGGCTGCGGCGAGCAGCCCGAGGACGGCGGCATAGGGCGCTGAGATCGCTGCAAGGGGGGTAGGCATGGCGTTCCTTTCGGAGTTGATGGCCCGGACGCCCGGGTTGCCCCAATGACGCGGTGGCCGGCCGGAAAACGACAGCGCTTGCGAATTTATTTTTGCCGTGTCGACCCTGCAAGGGGGTTCGATGAGTGCGGTGCGGCCACGGCCATGGGCTGGCCTGGTTTCATGGTGGGGATGCTGAAGCGTCGTGCGTTCCGAGCAGCAATTCGCGCAGTTGCTCGGGCTGGTCGTGGGCGATGAACCGCACCGCCACCGTGCCCAGCGCCGCGAGCGCCGCGAAGCGCGCATCGACGATGCCGGCAGCGCCCAGTTGGGCCAGGCTCAGCGCCGGGTCGACCGCGCACGATTTGACCAGCACCAATTGCCCGACCCCCAGGCGCTGGGCCAACGCCAGGGCGATGCTGTCGGACGTGACGCTCCAGTTCGTGCCGGCGTCGGCCTGCCCGGTCAGCAGCGCCAGCGGCGACCACAAGGCCGTCTTGCCCAGGCGCAGGGCACGCTGCGCGTCGGCATCGCCGGTCACCATCTGAAGGGCCGGGTTCAAGGCGTGCAGGAAGTACGCCGTCTGCGCCATCGCCAGCAAGGCCATGTTGTGCGCGGCCAGGTCGTCGAAGTTCCATCGCGCCTGATGCTCCCGCACGGCGTCGGCAAAGCGCCCGCCACCGCACACCACCACCACCCGCCCGCCACCGAGTCGCGTCAGCAGGCCCAGCCAGCGCGGCAACAAGGGGTCGGCGTTCAGGCTGCCGCCGATCTTGACCACCCAGGTCATGGTGGGTCCTGGTCGAACAGCGTCGCCACGGCGACGCTGGGCGCGCACACCTGAGCCCACCCCGCGGTGCCGGGCGGTGCGTCGGGGGCGATCTGGGCGACCTGGGTCGCGTACGCGAGGCAGGGTCGGCGCAGCGTCGCCGCCAGGTGGCGGACCAGGAAGTCGCCACAACCGGCGCTGACCAGCGGCGCGCTCGCGGGCAGGTCGCCGGCGGCCAGCACCCGTTCGAGTTGTCCCGCGATTTCGGCCACCTGTTCGGCGCGCCAGGCCTGCGCGAACTCCAGCCAATCACGATCGCTGCCGTCGGGCGCATCCAGCCCCACCATGCGCGCCAGCCGCTGCCGCGTGGCCGGCAGGTCCTTGGGGCCGTTGTCGGCGCTGGGGTGCAGGTCGTGGGCCGGGTTGAGCTCTGAGGTGAGCCGGTAGACATCGGCGGCGGTCGCAAAGAACTCGTTCATCACGTTGTGCCCGGTGCCGCGCCAGCGGATGCGCCGGGCCACCGCGCACAGCGGCGTGCGCACCACGCCGTGGTAGACCAGCTCACCGCTGGCCAGGCGCTGCGCGTCGCTGTGGCGCGTGCCCGGCACCCGCCCGCCGCGGAAGGCGACGAGGTCGGTGGTGGTGCTGCCGATGTCGACCAGCACGCCGTCGCCCAGGCGCTGCGCGGCGTGGCCGGCGCTGGCCAGCCAGTTGGCCGAGGCGATGTGCTCCCAATGGCTGACCACGTCGGCCCCCAGGCACCAGCCCTCGCGGCCGGCAAAGAAATGCACCGGTGGCCCGAGCCGCGGCAACAGGTGCGCGGCGATGCGCCGCACGCCGGCCTGCCGGTTGGCGAAGAGGTCCACCATCTCGCCGGTCATCGTCACGGCATGCCTGGCGCTCGCGGCGTCGGGCCAACGGCGGTGTGCCAGGTCCAGTGCGCGATCGAGTGGGTCCATGCCTTGCCACAACGGGCAGGCCCATTGCGCCACATCGCGCACCTGGCCGCCTTCAAGCAGACAGGCCTTGAGGTGCGCGCCGCCGACATCCCAGCCGATCACCGGCGCGCCGGACTCTGCGCTCACTGCGATACTCCCGCGGCCAACAGCGATGCAAACATGAACATCATTCCCGTCATCGACCTTCTCCGTGGCCAGGTGGTGCGCGCCGTGCGTGGCGAGCGCCACGCCTACCAGCCCATCGCCTCGGCGCTGTGTGCCAGCAGCGACCCGCGCACCGTGGCGCGGGTGCTGTGCCGCCACTGTGCCTCGGCCCAACTGTACGTCGCCGACCTGGACGCGCTGCAAGGCGGCGCCGTGCAGGTCGACGTGTTGCAGGACTTGCTGGCCGCGTTGCCGGCGGTGGCGCTGTGGCTGGATGCGGGCTTCGCGGATGCCCAGGCCGCCGCTGAGGTGCTGGAGCGTCTGGCGCCCGACCAACAGCGCGTGGTGCCGGTCTTCGCCAGCGAATCCTTGCGCTCGCGCGCCGCGCTGGAGGCGTGCTTTCAACCGCCCGGGCTCGCAGGCGCCGGCGCCATCCTGTCACTCGACCGGCGTGCCGGCCAGCGCCTGGACGTGGCGGGATGCTGGGACGCGCCCGAGCTGTGGCCGCAACGCGTGATCGTGATGACGCTGGAGCGCGTCGGCGCCGACGCCGGCCCCGACCTCGCCACGCTGGCCGAAGTGCGCGCCAAGGCGCCGGGCAGCGCCTTCATCGGCGCTGGCGGCATTCGTCACCCGGCCGACCTGGCGCTTGCCGCGGCCGCAGGCGCCTCGGCCTGGCTGGTGGCCAGTGCGCTGCACGACCTGCGCCTGCCGGCGGTGGGCGACGATGGCGCCGGGCCGCCCGAAACCAACGATGCCGAAGGCGACGCTGGCGACAGCGGCAGCGCCGGTGCTGGTGGCGATGGCGGCGACTGAAGCGCGCCACACCTTGATCGACAATATCCCGATGACCTCGACTCCGGAGCACCCGCCCGTGCGCGCAACGCCCTGGACCTGCCCGTTCTGCCCACTGCTGTGCGACGCCTTCGCGGCGACGGCCGAGCCTTTGGGCCCGCGCCTGGGCCTGGTGGGCGGCGACTGCGCTCGTGCCAATGCCGCCCTGGCGCGATTCGGCGCGACGCCGACGAACGCCAGTGCCCGGATCAACGGCAACGCTGTCGACACCGACCAGGCCATTGCGGCGGCCGCGGTGTTGCTGGCCAACAGCCGCCAGCCGCTGTTCGGCGGCCTGGGCACCGACGTGGCGGGGGCCCGCGCGCTGTACCGGCTGGCCGTTGAGACCGGCGCCATCTGCGACCCGGCCAATGGCCGCGCGCTGATGCATGGGCTGCGGTCGCTGCAAGACCGCGGCGCCTTCACCACCACCTTGGCCGAAGTGCGCAACCGCGCCGATCTGATCGTCTGCATGACGGGCGACCCGGGCCCGCGCCTGCCCGAGTTCTACCACCGTTGCGGCCTGGGCGAGGTGGCCGCCGATGGCCAGGCGATGGCCCGGCATGTGGTGTCGCTGGTGGCCGCAAACGCCGGCGGCGATCC
>JAYSVE010000655.1:0-3528 GCA_043718725.1 Methylibium sp. | reverse complement strand
CCAACATGGGTGTTTACAACGTCAGCAAACATGCGGTGGTGGCGATGAGTGAAACGCTGTATCAAGACCTGTCGCTTGTCACCGAGCAGGTGCACGCGCATGTGCTGTGCCCGTTTTTTGTGCCCACCGGCATCCACAAAAGCGAACGCAACCGGCCGGCCGACATGCCGGCCGCAACGCCCACCCGCAGCCAGTTGATAGGCCGGGCCATGAGCGACAAGGCGGTGAGCAGCGGCAAGGTGACAGCCGCCCAAGTGGCGCAAAACGTGTTTGACGCCTGTGCCGACAACCACTTCTACATCTACAGCCACCCCAAGAGCCTGGCCAGCGTGCAGGTGCGCTTGGAAGACATCATGACCCCGCGCAACCCGACCGACCCGTTTGCGGCGCGGCCGGAGATTGGGGCGAAGTTGCGGGCGGATTTGAAGGGGGTTTGAATGGCCCCCTGTCCCTTCCAGGCAGAGGGCTCATCAGCCGCATCAGTTTTGATTCTTGATTCCCGGGTCGGTGCTCGCGGTTTCGCCGTCCGCGTTGACCAGATACACCTTGAACGCATAGACGATCGGTTTTGCGTCCGTTCCGCCGTCACCCTTGTTCAGGTCGACGAATGAGACGATGCCGCCGTCCGGGCTGCGATCGGGTTCGCTGAACTGTTTCTTCGGATCGGCGGTCTGGATCCAGATGCCGTTGAAATAGTGCCCCAATCCGGGCGCCGACAAGGCACCGGCCGGGAACGTCCAACCTTTGCTGGCCTCGTCAACTGTGAAGCGGATCTTGGGGCCGCGTTGCGCGGCGCCTACGGTGATCGACCCGTTTTCGTCGACCTGCTTTCCGCTCAGCGTGATGCCGTAGGGTGCGCTGGTACCGCTAACGGTGGCGGTGATATCGATGTCGTTATGGTCTGCCATGTTGGGCCCCTTGCCTTGCCAGGCTCGGTGCGGCAGCGTCGCCCACAAGCCGTTGTTGCGTTGCGGCATACGCTGCATGCCGAAAATCGGTGGCCGCCACACGCTGCGCCAGGTCAGCGGCGCGGCTCGGGTCGCCCAGTCGCAGCCATGCCAAGGCACCCTGGGTGGCGGTCATCGGGTCGGGCGTGGCATCGGCCATGACGCCGTCAGCCACCGCCCGCCATTGCATGCGCGCAGCTGCGGCGTCGTCTTTGGCGGCCGCTGCGTCGCCGAGCAGCAGCAAGGCGCGGAATCGGATGCCTTGGCGCTCAAGATCGGCAACCTGGAAAGTCGCTTGCGCCCAGGCGGCCAGCTGCTGCAGGGCCTCGTCGCGGTCGGCTGGCTCGGCAGCCTCGGCAGTCAGCAGCCGTAGCAGCCCCTGCTGGCGGTCGCGCCAGACGGCGACCGAGCCGTCGATGCGCGCGAGCGACTGCAGGGTGCCGCGGGCCCGTGCCAACTGCTCACGAGCCTCTGCACTGCGTTGCTGCAGCAGCAGCGCCTCCGCCAGCCGCAAACGCGACCACGCCTCTTCCTGCCGCCACATCGTGTTTGCCGGTTCGCGCGCGGTCAACGCTTGCTGCAGCACCAGCGCCGCGCGCACATGCCGCTCTGCCGCCCATTCGTCCCCCAGCGACAAAGCCACACGCGCCATTTGCGAGCGCGCCGTGCCCACAGCGGCGACCGCCTCGGCGTCCTTGATCGCGTGGGCATCGCCACCCGCCGAGGCACGCAAAGTCACCAACACCGACAGGTGCGCCATGGCCTCATGCAAGCGGCCGGTTCGCTCGTTTGCGCGCGCCAGCCAGCCGAGCGTGTTCGCCAGGTCGGCAGTCAAGGCCGGCCGCAGCGGCAGCAGTTCCAGCCACCGCTGACGCGCCTGCTCAAGCAATTTCCAGGCTTCTTGCGCACTGCCGAATTCGGTCAGCACCGTGCCGAGGTTATGTTTTGCGTAGGCCAGTTCCGCCCGCCATGCTTCGTTGTTGGGCGCCATGCCGTCCATCCGCAAGGCCAGCGATTCGTAGCGCCTGAATGCAACTTCTGCATCGACCGGGCGGCCCTGGCGCCAGGCCAGGAAGCCCACCCAGTAGACGCTTTGCGCGTGGTCGAAGATGCGCTGGCCATCGTCGGGCGAGCGCGCCAGCATTTCTGCAGTGCTTGCGGCAGCTTTTTCGAACATGGCGGCCGCCGCCGGCAGGTCGCCGCGCAATTCGGCCGTTTCGCCCATCAGGTGCAATGCGCGCGATCGGCGCGACAGCGAGTCTGCGTCCTGCGCCCGTTCGTCTTGTGCCGCGTAGTACGCCAGCGCCTTGGCGCCCACGGCATCCAGCACGTCCAGCCGTCCTACCGGCTGCAGTTGCTGGCGCAGGTCACTCAGCATGAACTCGATCAACCCCTCCGCCTGCACCCGCTGCCGGCCGGCCTCCGCCGCCTGCCAGCTGGCCACGCCCACGCCGCCCACCAGCGCCAGCACCACCGACGCCCCGGCCGCCACGCCCATGCGGTGGCGGACGACGAACTTGCGCAGCCGGTAGCGGCGCCCGTCGGGCCGGGCCAGCACCGGCTCGTCGGCACGCCAGCGGCGCAAGTCCTCGGCCAGCTGTGCGGCGTTGGCATAACGCTCGGCAGGCTGCGGCTTCAGCGCCTTCGCGACGATGAGGTCCAGGTCGCCGCGCAACTGGCGCGCCAACCGGGCGGCTGCGGCGTCGCCCGGCCTGGCCGCCAGCAGCGCCCGCGACATGGGCTGCGGCGTGTCCTCGACCAGCCGGCGCATGCGCGCTAGCGGCGTGCCGCCCTCGCCGCCGGGGTGCAGCCCACACAGCAGCACGTGCAGCAGCACGCCAAGCGCGTAGACGTCGGTGGCGGTCGTCACGTCGCCCCCTTGCACCTGCTCGGGCGCGGCGTAGAGCGTGGTGTAGGCGTTGCCGGCCTCGCGTGTCAGCGCGCCAGCGCCGTTTGTGCTGTCGACGTTCGTGCTGTCGACGTTCGTGCTGTCGCCGCCGGGATCGTGCAGCAGCTTGGCAATGCCGAAGTCGAGCAGTTTGACCTCGCCGGCGGCGGTGACGAGGATGTTGCCGGGCTTGATGTCGCGGTGCAGGATCAGCCGCGTGTGCGCATGCGCCACCGCGCCCAGCACGGCCAGCACCAGTTGCACGCGCGCCACGGGGTCGAGCGCAGCGCGCTCGCAATGCTCGTCGATGGCGGTGCCGTCCACGTAGTCCAGCACCAGGTAAGGCAGGCCGTTGTCGAGCGTGACGCCGGCGTCGAGCAGGCGGGCGATGTGCGGGTGCGCCAGCCGCGCCAGCACGTTGCCTTCGCGGGCGAAACGTGCGGCGCCACCGCGGCTATTGAAGGCCAGCGCCAGGAACTTGATCGCCACCCGGCCCTCGAAGCGGCCGTCGGTGCGCTCGGCCAGCCAGACCGTGCCCATGCCGCCGCGGCCCAGTTCTCGCAGCAGCCGGTAGGCGCCGACCACGTCGCCGGCTTGCTGGGCCTCAGGCAACGCCGCCGGCTGCGCCAGAAAGCCCCGGCGGTCGATGGCGGTGAGGCGGCCGAGCAGCGCTTGCACCGCCTCGGCGGCGGC
>JAYSVE010000654.1:0-3531 GCA_043718725.1 Methylibium sp. | reverse complement strand
CGGTGGAGCTGGCGCTGCTTGGCCACAACGCCGTGATGCCGACGGTCGAGCGCATCAGCGACGCGCCGTACAAGTACCGCATCGGCATGGTGCCGCTGGCGCAGGTCGCCAACGTCGAGAAGTTCATGCCGCGCGACTTCATCACGCCGGACGGCTTCGGTATCACCGCCAAATGCAAGCGCTATCTGTTGCCCTTGATCCGTGGCGAGGACACGCCGAAGTACAAGGACGGCCTGCCGGTGTACGTGACGCTGAAGAACGTGGCGGTGGCGAAGAAGCTCGCCCCGTTCAGCCTCAAGTGATCCGCGCGCTCGATGGGCGCGCCGTCCCGGCCCCGGGAGGCGTCCAGTCCATGGGCTAAAATCTCACCTTTGCCGCTGAAGCAGACTCTGCAACAGCGACCAAGCCGGCGTAGCTCAGTTGGTAGAGCAGCGCATTCGTAATGCGAAGGTCGGGAGTTCGACTCTTCTCGCCGGCACCAAGAACGACAAGGGCCCGCCACTGAGTGGGCACTTGTCGTTCTTGGGGCGCGTCGGTGTCGCTCGCGTTGATCAACTTGAACGGCATCGCCACGGCGAGCCTGGATTGCCGGTGCGGGTCGGACAGGCCGGGCGCGCGTCTCCCGAGAAAATCTGGCTTTGCGCAGGCCCTGCTGACGTGATTCGGTGGCTGGCCAAGTTGGCACTGATCGTCACGGACGACGTTGACTTCGATGGCGAAGCTGGCTTTCGCGCGTCGGCCAGCGGCGCCTTTGCGCGCCGCCACCTCCAGAAAGTGATCCTTCGGCTTCTCAAATCCGGTTTGATGCAGTCCAATGTGCACCTTGGGCGCTCACGCCGCACAGGTGCGGTTCTTCCCCGTTCTCTTGGCCTCGAACAGCGCGTGGTCGGCGCGCTCCAGCGTCTGCTCAATGCGCTCTCCAGCCCGGTGGCTGGTCACTCCGGCGGAAAAGGTGACGAGCACCTTCTTGTGGTCATGCTCGAACAGGCCGGCACTCAGGATGCGTTGCAATCGGGTCAGGACCTGTTGACCTTCGGGCACCGTCGTGTCGGGCAGCAGCACCACGAACTCCTCTCCGCCGTAACGGGCCACGGTGTCGAAAGAGCGCAGGCCGGTCTTGACCGCCGCGGCGAGGGACTTGAGGGCTTCGTCGCCGGCGTTGTGACCCAGTTCGTCGTTCAGGCGCTTGAAGTTGTCGATGTCCAGAAGGCCGACAGTCAGGTTTCCGCCCTGGCGCTGCATGCGCGCGCAGTCGGATTCGAAGTCGCGCAGCAGGCCGCGCCGGTTGGCCACCTGCGTCAACGGGTCGGTCGTGGCTTCCCCCGACAGGCGCTGCAGTTCGCCCTCCAGCGCCTTGACCCGCTCGGCCAGTTCGCAGGCCTTGGCATGTTCGTCATTCAGGCGCTGATGGGCCGCGGCCACCAGCACCTGGGCCGAGCGGCTTTCTTCCACCATGTCGCGCACCACTTCGGTCAGCGACTGCAGTGAATCGGATTTCTCGATCACCCCGGCATAGCGACCCATGCTCTGCTGGAACCGGCCGGTCTGCACGCCCAGCTCGCCCAGTTCGCTGAGCATTCCCTGCAACATCGACTTGAGCGAATCGCGCGAATGGAGGCGCTCCAGGCGCATCTCGTGCTGGCCCTTGCGGGTGATGCGCAGCAACTCGGTGACTGACTTGACCCCGCGCGCCGTGATGCCCGCTTCGAGTGTCGTGCGCATCGCCTCGCATTGGCCCTGGGCCCAACTGCCGTCTTCGGCCAGTTCGGTCAGGCTCGCGGCCAGTTCGCGGCACAGCGCTTCGAGTTGATCGACGAAATGATGGCGATGCTCAAGCACACCCCGGCTGCCCTGGCAATGTTGGGCCAGCGCGTCGACAAGCTCGGGCGTCGCACCGTCGCGCTGGATGCGCCGCGCGATGGCCTCTAGCGCCACCGCGGCAGCCTGCCCGGCGGCTTCGGCCCGCGGCAAGGCGGTGGCCAGGTTGGCGAGAACTTCGGTCAGCAGTCGGTCCCAGTCGGGTTGCGCCGGCGCTGGCGCGGTCGACGCCGGCGCGTCGCCGTCCGGCTCGCTCTGGGTCGGTGCCGCCGCAACCTGCATCGAGCCGGCTGGCGCGTGGGCGTGGACCGGTTCGGCGGCGTTTGGTGTGGGGCCAGCGCCGCCCACGTCTTCGGCAACCAATGCCTCCGGATTCGACGCCTGACTCGGCGGGTCGGACTCCCATTGCAGCAGCAGCGGATTCAGGCGTTGCTGAAGACGCTGCGCGTCGGCGCCGCTGCCCTGCAAGACCCGTTGCAGGCTCTCGCGCTTGTGCGCCAGCGTCCAGTTTCGACTGCCACGCTCCATGCTTCGGACCAGCCTGTCGATCAGGCCAGCCAACCCCGGGCCGTCCGCGCCAACGTCATTGAGCAGTGCGTCGGCCTGGTCCCACCGGCCATCGTCAAAGGACTTGCAAAATTGGCTGGCGCGTCCGGGCGCCTCTTCATCGAGGGCGCGATGGGCCAGGCGTTTGACCAGTGCCAGCGCCCGGGGCGATGGCTCAGGCGCCATGACGGCGCCGGTCTCGGCCCGGTACGCACGGGCGTAGTTCTCCGGCGTGGGTTCGAGCTTGTCCAGCGCCAGGCGGCGCAGCGCGTTGCGCGCATGCTGCGCCACCGGCGGATTTGCAGCCGCTGCTTCGCGGACCGGGTGCGGGTGGATCAGGGCCATGCGGGTGCGCGCTCGGGACCGGCGTGTCAGGCAGCGATCAAACGACCACCGAGGAGGCGTCGGCGGCGGCCAGTTCGATGCAGGGGTGGGTCAGGCCAAACGTGGCGTTGACCGCGATCCACGGCGCATTCTGCATTTGCAGCGATTCTTGCCACCAGGCCTGGACCGCGTCGGGCCGCAACGGCTTGCTGAACAGAAAGCCTTGCATCAGGTCGCAACCCAGGCGCCGCAGTGCCTGCATCTGGCGCACGTTCTCCACACCCTCGGCGATCACGCGCAGCCCCAGCGAGCGGGCCAGCGCAACGATGGCGGTGACGATGGCAGCGCTCTGTTTCGTCGAACCCAGGTCGCGCACGAACGAGCGGTCGATCTTGAGTTCGCTGAGTGGCAACGAGGTCAGGTAAGCGAGCGACGAATAACCGGTGCCGAAATCGTCGATGGAAATCTGCACGCCGAGGTCCTTCAGGCCGCGCAGCGTCGGCATGACGTGGTGCAGGTCCTTCATCAGCCCGGTCTCGGTGATCTCCAGCATGATGGCGCAGGGTGCCAGGCCCTGGTCGCGCACGGCACGGTCGAGCAGGCCGGTCAGGTCGTCGCGCTCGAACATGCGGTTCGGCAAGTTGACGGCAATCGACTCGGCGAAACCGAAACCATCCTTCCACAGCCGCGACTGGCGCGCGGCCTCGCGAATGGCCCATTCACTCATCGGCACGATCAGCCCGGTTTCCTCGGCCAATGGGATGAACTCTCCCGGCGGCACCAGCACGCTGCCGCACTGCCACCGCATCAGCGCTTCCAGGCCCACCATGCGCAAGGTGCGCA
>JAYSVE010000653.1:0-3531 GCA_043718725.1 Methylibium sp. | reverse complement strand
GATTCGCTTCATTGCAATGGCTCTCGCAGGCAGTTGGCCTTCAGGGACGAGCGATGTCCTTCGTCATGCCGCGGGGCCTTACCTGGAAGTCGAGGCCGTACAGCAGTGGTTCCAGGAGTTCCTGCTCATCGGGGTCCAGACCCCAACGGTCGATGGCGGCCAGCATGACGAAGGACTCGCCGTCGTCGATCTGCCCGTCTGCGTTGATGGCCGCTGTACACAGGCGCAGCACCAGGCGTTGCAGCGTCACGTCGTCTACATCGCCGAGCAGCCGCTCGATCATCCGGGAGTCGATGAGGCAGTCCGTGCTTTGCGTCGCCGACGCCAGCAAGTCGGCGCACAACTCGTGGACGACGTCATGCCATTCCTGCTGCGTGAGGCCTAGTTGTTCGTGAGCCTGCATCGCTTCGAGCACGGCGACCTCGGAGGGCTTGACCTCGCCGGTCGAGATGAGTGCCAGCGCGACGATACGGGCAGCAGCGTGCGGGCTGTTGCGGGGATAGCGACCCGTGGAAGACGGATGCTTGCTCATGATTGATCCTTCGAAGGGGCCGGATTGCTCCGGTTGATCGATGGGCTCGGGACGACGGCTTGGCATGATGTTCGCTCCTTCAGTCAACGCAAGGGTTCAATCGATTTGGCTGGGCGGTGTTCGGCGGCCTGCGATGTCAGCCGAGCCAAACTGCGGTGCTGGCCATCATCCCGGCTGCGCCGAACGCGGCCATCAGCCCGGCGTCGCGCCGGTTGTTGCTGACGTACTCTCGCCAGGCACCCAGCAACATCACAGCCGCCAGCGCGGCAATCAGGAACGCATAGTCGGACATGCTCGACACTCCGTTTCGAGAGTTCCGGCCGCAGCATCCAGCGGTGCAAACCCCACTGCTCGACCACCGCCCTGAGCATGATCGCATCCCCCTCGACAACATGGCCGTCCGCCTCGATGACTGCGACGCAAAACCCCAGCACCTTGAAACGCAGCTCGGAGTCGTCGATCTCGGCCATCAGTTTGGCCAGCGTTTGAGGGTCGACCTTGCACGCATCCGCCCAGGTCATTTCCGCCGTCGAGAGCATGTCGTCGCACATCGAGTGCACGATGCTGTGCAGCTCATCAGGCCGCAGCCCGAGTTCCTCATGAGCGCGAAGCCGGTCGAGTACGTCGATTTCGGCCTTGCACACCTGACCGCCGGCCAGCATGGTCAGTGCGACGATGCGGGCGGCCGCCTGCGGGCTGTTGTTCGGGTAGGTACGCATGGGTGTACTCCTGTTGTGGGCATCGACGTGATCAGTCGAAGATGTCGCTCAGCCACGATTTCCGGCGGCCGCCGTGATGGCCTCGGGCGCCGCGATAGTCCGAATCCACGAAGTCGGGCTGCGATCGTGCGGCTGCGTTGTGGTCCGGGGCTGGCGCTGCCGTCGCGGCGCGTTCGATCAGCTTGTCGAGTTCGCCGCGATCGAGCCACACGCCCCGGCATTGTGGGCAGTAGTCGATCTCTATGCCTTGGCGATCGGCCATCACCAGAGCTGCGTCAGGACAGGTCGGGCATTTCATGGGTTTCTCCTTGCGAACATTCATTCATCCGAGCGGCCGAAGCCGATCAGCGCCAGCAGGCTGCTGAACAGGTTGTAGATGGACACGTAGAGACTCACCGTGGCCATGATGTAGTTCGTTTCGCCGCCATGGACGATGCGGCTGGTCTCGAACAGGATCAGTCCGCCCATCAGCAACACGAACACCGCCGAGACGGTGAGCGACAAGGCGGGCACCTCGAAGAAGATGGCGCCCAGCCCGGCCAGGAACGCCACGATGATTCCGGCCAGCAGGAACCCGCCCATGAAGCTGAAGTCCTTGCGGGTGGTCAGGGCGTAGGCGGACAGGCCGACGAAGATGGTGGCCGTCCCGCCCATGGCCATCATCACCACCTGGTGCCCGTTCGGCATCGATAGGTAGTGGCTCACGATGGGGCCGAGGGTGTAGCCCATAAACCCGGTGAGACCGAAGACGGCTGCCAGGCCCCAGACGCTGTTGCGCAGCTTCGTAGTCGCATACAACAGGCCGAAGAAGCCGAGCAAGGTGAGGACGATGCCGGGATGCGGCAGCTTCAACGCGGCACTTGCTGCGGTGACGGCGGCGCTGAAGAACAGCGTCGCCGACAGCAGCCAGTAGGTGTTG
This sequence comes from Methylibium sp., assembly GCA_043718725.1. Classification (GTDB taxonomy): domain Bacteria; phylum Pseudomonadota; class Gammaproteobacteria; order Burkholderiales; family Burkholderiaceae_C; genus LGRD01. The sequence continues at coordinate 1,361 of JAYSVE010000653.1, read as the reverse complement.
CGCAGGACGCCGTTGGTGCTCAGCGCGGTGGGCGCCCCTGATTGGGCAACCACCAGCGGCAGGGCCTGTTCCGTTCTCATGCTCGTTCTCCTTCGGAATGTGTGGGGTAGGGGGCAGCGTCGACTTCATCGCGCGGCGACGTAGCGGCATCACCACGACCTTGCCGCCTGCCGCCGCGCGATCGGCAGAGATGCTTGACAACCGCGCGGCCCACTCGGTCCGTTGCGCGATCGATCACGTCGTACAGATCGGGGCCGATGTCGTCGATGACGGCCACGGGTGCATTGAACAGGCGGACCTGAATGCGGCAGAACTTGTCGACACCGCCACGCGGGCCGTTCTCGTCACCGAGACGCACCACGACGCGCTGGATGCGGTCGCTGTGACGCGTCAGGACGAATCGCAACCGGCGCTTGGCGTGGTCGGCCAGCGCGACCGTGATCGGGAAGCCCAGGCTCTGGATATCGAAATTCATGTTTGCCTTTCTGATCGTCATCGCCGTGGACCGGGCTCCTGGGGTCAGGCAGAGCCCATCTTTTCACCCCGGCTCCCGCCGCCGATGTATTGCTGCATGGCCTCCGCCTCTGCCAGAACCTCTTCCAGACGCAACTGGAGCAAGTCGCGTGGCATCTGGTGCGATGCACGAAGTGCTGTATGTTGTCTGGGTGTTGAGAATGCGCTGAACAGTCATGTCGAGCTCCCTTGACTTGGTAAGGGCCCCCGGCAAAGCCGGGCCTTCGGTATGTGTCCGCTCAAGGCGGCTGATCGGTGGCCGTCTATCTCCACAGGCCACGCGGGTCCAGCGGCTACCGGTTCTCAGGCGGCTCCTGAGCGCGGCACGGCCCCAGTAACGTCATGCCGACGATCGCGCGCCGCAGGTCCTGCCCGCCATTGAGCAGCGATCTCGCGGCAGAACGCTGTCGCGGAACCCCCGCGCTGTCGGCAGGCGCTTTGAGCCGTGCGGCCCACTCGGCGGCTGCGAGCGAAACCGCCGGAACCTCCGGCACGCGTCCCCGGTTGCCCGGACCAGACGCCTCCCGCTCGGGGGGCTGCTCCTCGGGAATGTGCGCCTCTGGCAGCGCGTCGTCAGGCTGCGGCCGCCCGCCGAAACGCTTCATCAGGTACTGGACGAGCAGGACGGCGGCAAAGAGCAGCGCATACAGGAGTTCTGCGGGGGTACTGTTCATCGTTGTCCTCGCTACTGTCTCGCGCTGGCCGCAGCATCAGCGCCGCTGCCGGCGATCTCCTGGCGCATCACGGTATCGGCCTGCAGGTTCTTCATGCGGTAGTAGTCCATGATGCCGAGGTTGCCCTGGCGGAAGGCCTCGGCCATGGCCCGCGGCACTTCGGCCTCCGCCTCC
>JAYSVE010000652.1:0-3533 GCA_043718725.1 Methylibium sp. | reverse complement strand
GACTTCACCGTCCTTCCACGCCGTGGCCAAGCCCTCGACGAACGCGGCCACGTCGGGCGTCTTCGGCGCCGACGTGTCGGCCTCCCGGGGGCCACGTGCCGCCATCTCGCTGAGCACCTGCTGGGACGCCCGGATGTCGCGCAGCAGGCGCACGGGGTCGAGCCCGTCGAACTGCTCTTGCAGCTTTGCCTTCACCGCGTCGGCGACCGATGTCGAAGCGAGCAGTCGATCGCAAGGCGTGGCAGGTCGGTGGTACTTCTTGCTCACGCGCGCACCGTCGCGCGTCTTGCTCTTGAGCTTGAACGATGGCTGGAAGAAGTTGACGTACAGGCGGGAGGCGGCATAGAGCCGCGCCAGCGCGGTCGTGTCGGCCAGCCCGCTGAGCCGTCCGTACCCGACGAGGCGCCGCACGATCGCGCCGTTCTTCTGCTCCACCCAGGCCTGATCGTTCTTCTTGTAGGCGCGCGAGCGCGTTTGCTCCAGACCCTTGGCCTTGCAGTAGTCGAAGACGGTCTGGTTCATGAACGCACTGTCGTTGTCCGTGTCGACGCCGAGCATGGCGAAGGGGATTTGGTCCTCGGCCACGGACATCGCCTGGACCACCAGCGACTGATTGCGCAGTGGCATGGCCACGCATTCGGTCCACCCACTTGCGATGTCGGTGAGCGTGAGCGTGTGAACAAAATCGCCGTCGGTCTTCGGGCCGCCGCAGTGCTCGACCATGTCGACTTCGAAGAAACCGGGAGGCGGATCGCGCCAGTCGGCGAAGGTGCGCACCGGTATGCTGCGGCGGATGGTCGCACCCACGCCCTTGCGTCGCTTGCGCTGCCCGTCAATGCTCGCACGGGCGGCGCTCAACGCGCGGTCGATCGTTGCGGCACTGACCTGCAAGAGCCTGTCCTTGACGAACGGATCGAGCGCGAGATGGCCGTGCCGCTCCATGGCACCGATCAAGACAGGGATCAATGGGTGCAGCCGGTTCAGGCCTGCGCTGCCCCCGGCGGCGCGCCGCAGACACGCTGCAACAAGGGCGCCCAGCGCGCGGCCATGTCGGCTTCGGCCAGCGCAGGCTCGGCATCGAAGACAAACACTTCGTCCCGCTCCGCGGCGCGCAGCGGCTGCGCACTCGCAAGCTGCTCTTCGAGTACCGCCAGGTCGGCTTCGGATGCGTCGTCGTCGCGTTCCCGGCGCTGCGCCACGCGCGCGCGCAGCGTCACCGGGCTGGCCTGGAAGTCGATGATGACAAAGCCCACGTCAAACGCCTTGGCCAGCAGGCGCGCCCGCTGGCGCGGCTCATCGGCGAGGAACGTGGCGTCGAGAATCACGCTGTAGCCGCTGCCCAGCGCCAGTGCGGCCGATTCGCGCATCTGCGCGTGCGTGGCCGCGGTGGCCTCGCTCGAATAGATGCGCTCCATTTGTGCCGGTTCGCTGTGCGCCAGCGCGGGCAGCCCGAACATGCGCTTGCGTTGCACGTCGGCGCGAATGCGAATCGCACCGCACCGCTCCAGCAGGCTCTGCGTCAGCGCCGTCTTGCCGCTGCCCGAACAACCGTGCGTGATCATCAGCACCGGTTCAGCGTGGCGCGCGCAGGCCAGCGCCACGTCGAGGTAGCGTCGCATGGCCATCGCCGCCGCATGGCGATCGGCCTGCGGCGCCTGCGCGCCCATCTGTTCACGCCGCAGCGCCGCCACTTTGGCGCGGACCAAGGCACGGTGCACGGTGTAGTAGCGCAACACGCGCAGCCCGCCGGGGTCGCCACTGCGCTCGACGCAGCCGTTGACGAATCGGTGCGACAGGCGTGCCAGCCCGTGGGCATGCAAGTCCATCGCCATGAAGGCCACATCGCTCATCACGTCGGTCCAGCGCAGTTCGGGGCTGAACTCCAGGCAGTCGAACAAGGTGGTGCTGCCGTCCACCAGGGTGACGTTGCCCAGGTGCAGGTCGCCATGGCATTCGCGCACCCAGCCGTCGTGCAGGCGATGGTCGAACGCCGCTTGCAGCGCGTCGAACGCCAGCGCTTCCCAGCGGTTCAGCTCGGCCAGTTCGGCGCGCTCGTCGGGCGCGGTGCACAGCGTGTCGAGCGCCCGCAGGTTGTCTTGCATCGGCGCCCGCACCTGCGCCGCCCGGCCGCGCGCATCGGCCGGGCCGGCCACCGCCGCGGCGTCGTGAAATGCGCACAACGCCTCGACCAGCGCATCAATATGGGCCGGTTCCAGCGCGCCGCTCAGCGCGAGCCGGTCCCACAGGCCGCTTTGGGCAAACGCGCGCATCTTGACCGCCCAGTCGATCACCAGGCCGTCGCCGGCGAAGGCCGGCCGCTCGGGCGTGCCCGTGACCGCAACCACGTCGAGGTACAGCGCCGGCGCCAGGCGCCGATTCAGGCGCAACTCTTCGTCGCAATAGTGGTGCCGCAGCGCCAGCGTCGTGAAGTCAACAAACCCCAGGTCCACGGCCTTCTTGATCTTGTAGGCCAGGTCGCCGGCCAGCAGCACGAACGAGATGTGCGTCTCGATCAACGCCACCGCGCCGGCGCCATGCTGCGCGCGCAGCGTCTGCAGCAGCGCGACCACCATGCCGGTCTGCCGGTTCAGCGTCAGTGATGCAACCATGCCGCCCTCCATCGCCCTGCCCGCGCAGCCAGTCTGCGCACACCAGCGGGCTCACCGGGCCGAGGCGCCGCGTTGATCTGGCTCAGAGGGGCCGCCGTTGCGGACGACCGCGGGCCGACCTGGCCAGATGCGGGATCAGGGCTTCGGGGACCCGGCGTCCAAGACCCCGTCGGCACGCGCGCGCAGGTAGGCATACAAATCGAGCACGTGCGGTTTGACCGTGCTGTCGCCGGCCCACTCGGGCATCGTCAGATCGCCTTGCTGGCGCCGCAAGACATCGGCCATCCAGGCGTCGCGCAGGCCACTGCCTTCGGGACCGAGCTCGCCCTTGTGCATCACCAGCTTGTAACGGTTGAGCACCACGCCGACGAACTGGCTCGGGCTCATCGCCGCCACCCGAGGGAGCAGGTTGGGGGCGTTTTGTTGGCCGGTGGCCGCCGTGCCGTGGCAGGTCGCGCAGCGTGCCTGGAACACGCGCCAACCAACGTAGGTGGACGGGTCGACGCGGCCGTCACGAAGGGTGTAGGGCGGCTCCTTGATTTGTGCCTGCGCGACCCCAAGCGCGACCAGCCCGAGCAACGCCACGCAGACGGCCGACCGCGCCGAAACGCCGCTCGGCCAGGTGTGCTTTTGGTCTTGAATTCTCATCGCGACTTCCTCATCGGGGCGGGTCGAAAAACCGGGCGGCGGCCATTCCTTGAGCCTGCCGCCTCAGCCGGTGCCCAGCCGCTGTGCGAGGTCGGCGTCGGCCACCGCGGTGAGGTCGCTCGGCACGGTGCGCAGCAGGGCTTTTCGCGCGTGCTCGCTCAAGTGCTGCTTGACTTCTCCGAGAAACGGGTTCGACGCGACCAGGATCAACCCGGCGCATTGCCCCGCCGCGACGCCGTCATTGAGTCGCTGCGCCACTTGCTGCGCGAAGCGATC
>JAYSVE010000651.1:0-1500 GCA_043718725.1 Methylibium sp. | reverse complement strand
TCGTCAAGGAAATCGCGCGCCCCCGGCAGCGGGCCCATGCCTTCGATGACGCGCTGGATGTCGACCAGTTTCAAACCGTGCCGCGTGAGCAGGTCGATGCGAAAGCGCATCAGCTTGTCGTAGTCGGGCTCGTCGCGCGTGGTGCGCGAGAACGCCTCGATGCCGGTGCGCCTGGAAAACTCGATCCAGATTTCCGGGACCAGCACACCTTCGAGATCAAGGCAAACCACCTGCATGTCAAGCGACTCCTGAGTGCGAGCGCCAGGGGGTGGTCTCGATCCGGGCCGGGATGGTAACGCACGGCCTCGGCGACGCCGCGCCGGGCCGGCGTTGCGCTATCGTCGCCGCGTGAAGAGACCGAACCCTGCCGCGCGCGGCGAGCGCTACGACCGCCTCGATGCATTGCGTGGCCTGGCCATCGTCTGGATGGCGCTGTTTCATCTGGCGTTCGACCTGAACCATTTCAGGTTCATCCGGCAAGACTTCTACACCGACCCCTTCTGGACACTGCAGCGCGTCTGCATCGTCAGCGTCTTCATGTTTTGCGCCGGCCTGGGCCAGGCGGTGGCGTCGCGGCAAGGGCAGGGCTGGCCGCGCTTCTGGACGCGCTGGTCCCAGGTCGCCGGCTGCGCGCTGCTCGTCAGCCTGGGGTCGTGGTGGATGTTTCCGCGCAGCTTCATCACCTTCGGTGTGTTGCACGGGCTGGCGCTGATGCTGATCGTGGCGCGCCTCAGTGCCGGGTGGGGGCGTTGGTTGTGGCCCTTGGGCCTGGCGGCGGTGCTGCTGCCGCTGGTCGTGCAACACGCCTGGTTCGACTCCCGCTGGAGCAACTGGGTGGGCCTGGTGACGCGCAAGCCGGTGACCGAGGACTACGCGCCGCTGCTGCCGTGGCTGGGGGTCGTGTGGTGGGGCCTGGCCAGTGGGCAATGGGTGCTCAGGCAGCGCCGCGAATGGCTCTGCGGCGCCATCCACGCGGGGCTGCGGCCGCTGGCCCTGCTGGGCCGCTGGAGCCTGAGCTTTTACATGCTGCACCAGCCGCTGCTGATCGGTGGGCTGATGCTCTGGGTGCAGATGTCTCGCTGATCGTCTCGGCGTTAGCACGTCTTGGGCTGAAGCGCTGATTTGCACACAGTCTTTTACATATCGAGTGTGAATTCAGGCCGGCCAGGCGTCGAAAACTCTTACATCGAGACGGCATCGCGTTGACTGCCCGTCGACAAATGAAAGTGTCCGTGCCATGTCCATCACCTCGCTGTCCTTCAACTTCGTCAACCTCTACGCACCGCCCGTCGCACGGCCGGCCGCAGCCAGCGAGCGCCAGGCGGCGCCCGCGGCGATGGAAGACAGGTGTTGCGGCGCGCCGCGCCCGGGCGGGCCGGAAAACCGGCTGGTGCAGGCCATGTTGTCGGCATTTCGTGAGCTGGGGTTTGGCAGCGTGCCGGCGTCGGGATCGAGCACAGCCGTCACCGCCAATGCGACTGCCGCTGCGCCAAGCCTCCA
>JAYSVE010000066.1:0-2369 GCA_043718725.1 Methylibium sp. | reverse complement strand
GGGCTGCTGTCGAAGATGTTGGCCGCGTAAATCTCCCAACTGCTGTCGCCGACGACATGGCTGATCTGCGACCGGCGCGTGGCCTGGTTGCCCTTGGTCGTGTACCAGGTCCGCATGTGGGCTGTCGAGCCGATGGGCTGTTCCGGGTCGAACACCGGTTCGATCTTGGCGGCGTTCTGCTGCTGCACGTACTCGAGAACATGGTGGACGACGAGGTCCATGTTCAGCGCGATAAGGATGCGTCTGCGCAGTCCGTCACTGTGAAACAAGCTGGGGATGACCAGCTTGCCGGAGTCGAGGAACTGCTCGACCAAACGGATGAGCTGGAACACCAGGTACTCGCGGTTGCCGGTGAACTGGCCGCCGAGCTGGTCGAACGCCTTGCGCGCCGTCTGGAACACGAGGCGCTGATGGCGAAATTCCTCGGGCAGCTTTTCCAGGTCGATGACCGTGGCCTTGGCCATGTCGGGCGCACCGCCGACCGCAGGCGCCAGTTCCGCAGAGACGACGGTCTTTGCCGGGTCCAGCGTCAAGTCGGCCACCTGGCTCCACTCGACGACCAGCACCGGCTTGACGACCACCTCGACGCGCAGCACGTTCGGCCAACGCAGCTCGAATTCGTTGCGCGATATCAATGACTCGATCTGCTGGCTGGGCTTGGGCGGAGGCGGCGTCGCTCCGCTGCCGTCGGCATCGACGAAGACCGACAAGGGCACGCCGAATACGTTGACGTACTCCGGCACGAGCAACCCGTTCTCGTCCGTGTCATAGCTGACCCGACGCAGCCCGCGGCCGATGACCTGCTCGCACAGCAACTGGCTGGTGAAGGCCCGCAACCCCATGATGTGAGTCACGTTCTTCGCGTCCCACCCTTCCGAAAGCATCGCAACCGAGATGACGTTCTGCAGGCCCTGGCCGGCCTGGCCGTGCTTGCCGACCGTGTCCACGACCGCGCGCAGCAACTCCTCCTTGTCGAGGTCGAGCAGTCGCGCCTCGGTCTGCGGCGGCAGGCCGGCCGCCTTGACGATGTTGCGCAGGCGAGTGGCGTAGTCGATGGCCGAGCGCAGGTACTGGCGCACGCCCTCGGTGATCGGCGCGTGGTCCACCAGCAGGTCGAGCTTGGCGTCTGGCCCGAGGGTGGCGAATTGCTTTGCGGCTGGCTCCGGCAGGCCCGCATGTTCCGCGATGTGCTCGGCCAGCAGCGCCAGCTTGTCGCCATCCTTCTTTGCTGCCTCCAACGCCTTCTGCTCTGCGTCCGACAGCGCGAGCGCCTTGGTCAACGATGCGAGGCGCGACTTGAACACGCTGTCGGATGCGGCCTTCTCGCCGATCTCCGCTTTCTCCAGCACCTTGGAATCCACGCGCAGCGTCTTTTCCGGCGCGCGCAGCTCCGGCCAATGCGCGTTGCCGTGGTTCAGGTAGTGCTCGATGCGCGCCGCCGTCTCGACCCGGTTGCACACCGTCAGCATCACCGGCGGGGAGGTGTGGCCTGCCGCAGCCCACTCGTGCATGGCGGCACGCCAGTCGGCACCGAGCAGCGTGTAGGCGTCCTGCACCAGCTTCGGCAAGTTCTCGTGGGGCTCGGCGCCGCGCCGGTTCAGGTCTTCGGCGACCTCGGGCTCGCGGTACAGGTGATACAGCTTCGAGCGAAACGTCTGCGCGTTCGGCAGCGCATCGTCGCGCACCACCACGCGCGGTGTCTTTACCAGGCCGGCCTCGATGGCGTCGTTCAGCCCTAAGTCGCTGACGATCCACGGGAACAGGCCTTCCTCGCTGTTGGCGCGGCCGGTCGGGGCGAACGGGGTGGCCGAGAGATCGAAGCAGCGGTTGATGCGCCGCGTGGCATGGATGCGGTCCAGCCCTTCGATCCAGCGTGTCGCCTCGTCCAAATCGATGCCGAGCTTTTCCGCTTTGGCCTTGCTGATCTTCAACTCGGCCGGCTTGCGGTAAGCGTGGTGCGCCTCGTCGTTGATGACGACGACGTCGCGGCTTGCCGCCAGCTTGTCGAGCACGCGGCGCGCATAGGCCTCGTCGCTCTCCTTGCCCTTCTTCACCACCGAGCGGTCGGCCTCCTTCAGTGGCATCAACGTGTGCCAGTTCTCCACCAGCACCTCGGCGTGGTTCAACTTCTGGCGCAACGCGTCCGAGGGGCACAGCGAGAACTCGTCGTACGCATTGCCCGGGTCGCCGGGGTTCAGCACACGCAGACGGTCTTTCACGGTGATGCCGGGCGCCACCACGAATACCGTCTTCGAGAAGATCTTGTTGCGCTTTGGGTGCGCGAGCGCGTTGAGCACCTGCCAGGTGACGATCATCGCCATCACGGCGGTCTTGCCGGCGCCGGTGGCCATCTTCGAGCACAGCCGTTC
>JAYSVE010000650.1:0-3537 GCA_043718725.1 Methylibium sp. | reverse complement strand
ATCTCGCTCGGCCGCGGGCTGGTGCGCGAGGACGTGAGCGCGGTGCTGTTCGACGAGCCGCTGACCGTGATCGACCCGCACCTCAAGTGGCAGTTGCGCCGCAAGCTCAAGCAGATCCACCACGAGCTGAAGCTGACCCTGATCTACGTGACCCACGACCAGATCGAGGCGCTCACGTTTGCCGACCAGGTGGTGGTGATGACGCGCGGGCGCGCGGTGCAGATCGGCAGCGCGTCGGATCTGTTCGAGCGCCCGCAGCACACCTTCGTCGGCCATTTCATCGGCTCGCCGGGGATGAACTTCCTGCCGGCGCGCGGCAGCGCCCTGGGCCTGGAAGTGGCGGGCCACACGCTGCCCACGCCGCCGCGCATGCCCCGCGGAGTGGACGCCTTCATGCTGGGCGTGCGGCCCGAGTACGTGAGCCTGGGCGGCCCCGGCGACGCGGGCGCCGTGCCGGCCCTGGTGACGCGGGCGCAGGACGTGGGCACCTACTGGCTGCTCAGCGCCCAGGTCGGGCCGGACGCGCTGGTGCGCGCGCGCCTGGGCGTCGACCAGGCCATCCCCAGGGTCGGCGACCGGGTGTGGCTGAACATCGTCGGCGCGCACACCTGCTTCTACAAGAATGACGAGTTGATCCGCGAGGCGACGCCATGAAACCGGTCAACCAGAAGGCCTGGCTGCTGATCCTGCCCGTGGTGCTGTGCGTGGCGTTCTCGGCCATCCTGCCGCTGATGACGGTGGTCAACTACTCGGTGCAGGACATCATTTCGCCGGAGCGGCGCATCTTCGTCGGCACCGAATGGTTCAAGTCGGTGATGCGCGACGACGACCTGCAAGGCGCGCTGCTGCGCCAGATCACGTTTTCGTTCGCGGTGCTGCTGGTGGAGATCCCGCTGGGCATCGCGCTGGCGCTGAGCATGCCGGCCGCCGGCTGGCGCTCGTCGATGGTGCTGGTGCTGGTGGCCATCTCGCTGTTGATCCCGTGGAACGTGGTGGGCACCATCTGGCAGATCTACGGCCGCGCCGACATCGGCCTGATGGGCGCCACGCTCGCCGCCCTGGGCATCGACTACAGCTACACCGGCAACGCCACCCACGCCTGGCTGACGGTGTTGCTGATGGACGTGTGGCACTGGACGCCGCTGGTGGCGCTGCTGTGCTTTGCCGGCCTGCGCGCCATTCCCGACGCCTACTACCAGGCCGCCAGCATCGACGGCGCATCCAAGTTCGCGGTGTTCCGCTACATCCAGTTGCCCAAGCTCAGAGGCGTGCTGATGATCGCGGTGCTGCTGCGCTTCATGGACAGCTTCATGATCTACACCGAGCCCTTCGTGCTGACCGGCGGCGGCCCCGGCAACGCCACCACGTTCCTGAGCCAGTACCTGACGCAAAAGGCGGTCGGCCAGTTCGACCTGGGCCCGGCGGCGGCGTTCTCGCTGATCTACTTTTTGATCATCCTGCTGCTGTGCTTCATCCTCTACAACTGGATGCAGCGGGTCGGCACGCAAGACCTGAAGGACGCCGGACATGGATGAACGCCGATTCAAGAAGCGCGGGGTCTTCCTGATCCTGTACCTGGTGTTCGCCATCCTGCCGGTGTACTGGATGGTCAACATGTCGTTCAAGACGAACAACGAGATCCTGTCGACGTTCAGCCTGTGGCCGCAGACCTTCACGCTGGCGCACTACAAGACCATCTTCACCGACGTGAGCTGGTATTCGGGCTACATCAACTCGCTGATCTACGTGGCCATCAACACGGTGATCTCGCTGACGGTCGCGCTGCCGGCGGCCTATGCCTTCAGCCGCTACAGCTTCCTGGGGGACAAGCATGTGTTCTTCTGGCTGCTGACGAATCGCATGACGCCGCCCGCCGTGTTCCTGCTGCCGTTCTTCCAGCTCTACACCACCCTCGGCCTGATGGACACGCACATCGCCGTGGCGCTGGCGCACCTGCTGTTCAACGTGCCGCTGGCGGTGTGGATTCTCGAAGGCTTCATGAGCGGCATCCCGCGCGAGATCGACGAGACCGCCTACATCGACGGCTACTCCTTCCCGCGCTTCTTTCTGACGATCTTCATCCCGCTGATCAAGGCCGGTGTCGGCGTGGCGGCGTTCTTCTGCTTCATGTTCAGCTGGGTCGAGCTGCTGATGGCGCGCACCCTGACCAGCGTCAACGCCAAGCCCATCGTCGCGGTGATGACGCGCACCGTGTCGGCCTCGGGCATGGACTGGGGTGTGCTGGCCGCGGCCGGCGTCTTGACGATCGTGCCGGGCGCGATCGTGATCTGGTTCGTCAGGCACTACATCGCCAAGGGTTTCGCGATGGGCCGAGTATGAAGCGAAGGGCGAGGATCGCGCGGAGCCGACCGACCGCGCAAGCAGGCAGGCGAGCGCGATCAAGTTGCGCCTGCACTGCTTTCTGCGCCACGCGGACGTTCCGGCGCAACCCCGTTCACGGGGATCGACCAGCGGAATGCTCGGCGAAGGAGGAGGGCTCGAAGCCCTCCGACTGAGAAAGGAGTTCTGAAATGTTCGCCTGGATGGCCTGGACCTTGCCCGTCGCGGTGTTCTTCACGAGCATCGTGCTGATGCTCGTGGGCATGACCGTGTGGGAGCTCAAATCCCCGACGATCCTGCGCAAAGGCTTTTTGCCGATCGCCACGACGCGCGGCGACCGGCTCTTCATCGGCCTGCTGTCGGCGGCCTACGTCAATCTGGCGTTCGTGGCCCTGAGCGAGAAAATGATCGCGTGGTTCGGCCTGGAGAGCGAGCCTTCGATCTGGATCAGCTTTGGGGTGTCGATGCTTGTCCTGGCGCTGATCATGCGCAAGGGCTGAGCGCCCAGCTTGGTTTCGAATGGCAGCCGGCCTACCTTCCCAACCGGCATGCCCCACCAATCCACGGGAAGTTTCTGAGGAGACCCATGATGAAACGATCACTGTCGATGTACACGCTGTCCGCCGTGGGGGCGGTGGCACTGATGCTGTCCGCCTGCGGCAAGAAAGAAGAGCCCAAGGCGCCGGCGCCCGCTCCGGCGGCCGCACCCGCGCCAGCGGCCGCGCCGGTGGCCGCGGCGCCCGCGCCGTCCGCCAACGAAGCCACCGCGAAAAAATGGATAGACAGCGAGTTCCAGCCGTCGACCCTGTCCAAGGACCAGCAACTGGCCGAGATGAAATGGTTCATCGAAGCCGCGGCCAAGCTCAAGGCCAAGGGCGTGAACGACATCTCGGTTGTTTCCGAGACCATCACCACGCACGAGTACGAGAGCAAGACGATGGCCAAGGCCTTCAGCGAGATCACCGGCATCAACGTCAAGCACGACCTCATTCAAGAGGGCGACGTGGTCGAGAAACTGCAGACCTCCATGCAGTCGGGCAAGTCGATCTACGACGGCTGGATTTCCGACTCCGACCTGATCGGCACCCACTACCGCTACGGCAAGATCCTGGCGCTGTCGGACTACATGACGGGCGCCGGCAAGGAATACACCAACCCGGGGCTGGACCTGAAGGACTTCATCGGCACCAGCTTCAC
>JAYSVE010000649.1:0-1501 GCA_043718725.1 Methylibium sp. | reverse complement strand
TTGACCGGCCTGGCCAATGGCGCCGAGAAGACCCTGAAGGCGCGCGGCGTCGAATGCCCGAGTTGCGGCGCGGCGCTGGAAGTGAAGCTGGCCAGCACCCAGTCCATCGTCTGCCACCAATGCCATGCGGTGGTCGATGTGTCCAGGGGTGTCGGTGGCGAGCTGCGCCACTACGCCCAGAACAACCCCCGCGAGCCGCAGATTGCGCTGGGCAGCATCGGCACCCTGGCGCTGGGCACGCCGCAGGCGTTGGCGTGGCAGGTGGTCGGCTATGTCGAGCGCGGCGAGGTGCCGGCCAGCGCCGACGACGAGCAGGAATTCTGGCGCGAGTACCTGCTGTACCACCGCGGCGCCGGGTTTGGGTTCATCGTCGACGCCAACGACGGTTGGAGCTGGACCGTGCCGCTCACCGGCGTGCCTGAACAAAGCGGCAACGAACTGCGTTTGCAGGGCGTGACCTATCGCAAGCTTTACAGCTACACCGGCCGCGTGGTCTACGTGCTGGGCGAGTTCTACTGGCGCCTGGCGCGCGACCAGACCACCCTCAACACCGACTACCAGGGCACCGGCGGCAATGCGCGCAAGCGGCTCAACCGCGAGCAGACCGGCTCCGGCGACACCGCCGAGGTGGTCTGGTCGGGCGGCGAAACCCTGTCGGCCGAGGCGGTGCTGAAGGCTTTCAACCTGGCGCCGGAAAAGAGCGCGGCCTTGCAGCGAGATGTGCTGCCCACCTCGAACCCGGCTGCCTCGATGCTGGTCAAGGTGCTGGTCGTGGTGTTCGTGCTGGTGTTGGTGCTCATGGTCAGCCGTTGCGGCAGCAGTGACAACTGCGACACGCTGCGCGCCACCTACGGCGCCGCGTCGCAGGAATACCGCAGTTGCCTGAACAACAGCCGCACCGGCGGCGGCGCCTATGGCGGGTATTCCAGCGGCGGGGGGCATAAATGAAGGGCTCCAGTCGCCGCGCTGCTGGCGACCGGCTCGCTTCGCCGGGCCGCCTTGCGCTCCATTTGCCTTGCCCGCCGGGCGCTGAGCGGCGTCTACGATTCACACTGCGACACAGGAGGTACTGATCATGGGACTTGAATGGTTGAAGCCGGCCGTCTACTTCGGCTCGATCCTGTACGCGCTGATCGGCGTGCTGGTGTTCTGGGTCAGCTTCCTCATCGTTGACAAGCTCACGCCCTACGACCTTTGGGCCGAGATCATCGAGAAGAAGAACGTCGCGCTGGCCATCGTGGTGGGGGCCATGTGCATCGCCATCGGGCTGATCGTGGCGGCGGCGGTGCATGGGTGAGCGGGTGATCGCCGTCGACGCGAACCGGCTGGGCTGCGCGCATCGGCGCGAATCGACCGTTCATGTCAAGGCCCACCAGGGCATTGCGGCGCTCGCGTCATCGGGTTCCCCGGGGTCGATTCCGAGGCGCGGGTCCGCCAAGCCCGACGTCAACCGCTTCTTGAGCCTGACGCTGCGCAACCCGCTCGTCGGCTGAACGGTCCT
>JAYSVE010000648.1:0-8404 GCA_043718725.1 Methylibium sp. | reverse complement strand
ACGAAAACACCGCCAAGAAGGCATTGGCCGCACCGAAACCCCTGCCCGAATTCGGCAGTGCCGAAGACTTTCAGCTTACCCAGGCGCTCAACCGCCTGAAGGGCAAGGCGGTGCTGGTCAGCAAGACGGCGGTCGAACGCAAAGCCGAGGTCAACGCCAACTGAGCGTCAACGGTCTTTGCCGCCACAACGCCCGCCCTGCGCGGGCGTTGTTGTTTGTTTGTATGCTGCGCCCATGAACGACGACCAACTGCTGCGCTACTCGCGCCACATCCTGCTCAACGAGCTGGGCATCGAGGGGCAGCAGCGCTTGCTGGCGTCGCATGCCCTGGTCATCGGCGCCGGCGGTCTGGGTTCGCCGGTGTTGATGTACCTGGGCACCGCCGGCGTCGGCAAGATCACGGTGGTCGACCACGACACGGTGGACCTGACCAACCTGCAGCGCCAGATTGCCCACACCACTTCCCGCGTCGGCAGCCCCAAGGCCACGTCGGCGGCGCAAACCATTGCCGCGATCAACCCCGAGGTTGAGGTGATCGCCTTGCAGGAGCGTGCCGATGCGAAGCGGCTGGACACCCTGGTGGCCGGCGCCGACCTGGTGCTCGATTGCAGCGACAACTTCACCACCCGCCACGCCGTCAACGGCGCCTGCGTCAGGCACCGCAAGCCGCTGGTGTCGGGTGCGGCGATCGGCTTCGACGGGCAGATCTCGGTGTACGACACGCGTGACGCGGCCAACCCGTGTTACGCCTGCATCTTCCCGCCCGAGGCCGCTTTCGAGGAAACGCTGTGCGCCACGATGGGCGTGTTCGCGCCGCTGGTGGGCATCATCGGCACGATGCAGGCGGCCGAGGCGCTGAAGCTGCTGGCCGGTGTGGGATCGTCACTCGCCGGGCGCTTGCAGATGCTCGATGCGCGCGCCATGGAGTGGACCGAGATTCGCATGGCGCGCCAGGCCGGGTGCGTGGTGTGCGGGCAGCGCCCGGGTTGAGCGCTCGCGCGAGCGCTGCCGCCCGCACCCGGTCGCCGAACCCCTGTCGCCCGCTCAGGCGGCGGCGCGCCAGGCCGACAGCAACGCATCGTCGACCGCAATGCCGCTCAGTTCGGCCGCGTGGCGCAATTGCTCGCGGCGCGCGCCGGGCAGGCGAACGCCTTCGTCGGTCAGCATTTCCAGCAGCAGCACTTCGATGCGATCGAAAAACGCCTCCCGCCCCGCCAATGCACCGGGATCGATGACGATGAAGGCCTGGCCCAGGCGCGGGCGGTTGCCCGCGTCGACAAAGAAGCTCGAGGCTTCGAAACCGAAGCTGGCGCCGATCAACGCCGTGACCAGCAACTCGACCACCAGCGCCAGCATCGCGCCTTTGGTGCTGCTGGCCGCCCCGAAGGGCAACATCGAACCCTCCATGCCGGCCTTCGGGTCGGTGGTCGGCGCGCCGTTCACGTCAAGCGCCCAGCCCAGCGGAATGCTCTGGCCGCCTTTGGCCGCCAGCATCAGCTTGCCGCGCGCGACTTCGCTCAGACTCAGGTCGATCAGCAATGGGTCGCCAGCCTCGTGCCGGCGCGGGAACACCGCCGCCACCGGGTTGGTGCCGAAGATCGGGTGCCTGCCACCGGCCGCCGGCATCGCCGCCGGCGAGTTGGCAAACCCCAGGCCCACCATGCCGGCCTCGGCCACGGCGCGCAGGTGGTCGGCGATCACCCCCGCGTGGTGGCTGTTGAAAACCCCCACCACGCTGATGCCGAACTGATGCGCCCGCTGGATGGCCTCGGCGACGGCCAGCTCGCAGGCGGCAAACGCCAGGCCCTCCTGCGCGTCGACCCGCGCCGCGCCGCCCCGCCCGCCCCGCCCGCCCCACCCGTCCAGCACGACCGGCAGCGCCTGCCCGTTGACGCGGCCGTTGCGCAACTGGGCGCTGTATTGCGCCACCCGGCTCAGGCCATGCGAGCCCAGGCCCTGCGCTTCGGCCAGCACCAGCGCACGCGCCGTCGCCTCGGCCATGGCGGCGTTGGCGCCTGCCGACCGCAGCGCCGCAGCAACCAGCGCGCGCGCTTGGTTCAGGTCGATCTGCGCCATCAGGCCAGGGCCTCCAGCACCTTCTGGGCGATCATGAACGAGACGCGCTCGTTGGCCTCGGCCGACACCCCGGCGATGTGCGGCGTCAGAACAAGGTTCGGACAACCGGCGAAGGCCACGCTCGCCGGCAACGGCTCGGCGTCAAACACGTCGAGCGCCGCACCGCCAAGCCGGCCGCTCTTCAGCGCCGCGGCCAGGGCGGCTTCATCGACGATGCCGCCGCGCGACGTGTTGATCAACACCGCGCCAGGCTTCATCGCCGCGATGCGTTCGGCATTGAACATCTTGCGGGTCGAGTCGACCAGCGGCACATGCAGGCTGATGACATCGGCGCCGGCAAGCACTTCTGCCAGGCTGGCGCAGCGCACACCGGTTTGTGCAAGCACCGGATGCTCGCTGCCCTGCATCGCGTCGAAAGCGATCGCCTTCATGCCCAGGCCCAGCGCCAGCCGCGCGGTCAACTGGCCGATGGAGCCGAAGCCGATCAAGCCCAGTGTCTTGGCGCCGATCTCGCGGCCGTTGCTCAGCGCATTGCGCGGCCACTCGCCGGCCGCCACCGCGCCGCTGGACTGGTAGGCCCCGCGCAGCAGCAGCATCGCGGTGGCGATCACGTACTCGGCCACGCTCAGCGCGTTGGCGCCGGTGGCCGGAATCACCCGCATGCCTTTGGCTTCGCAGCCGGGCACGTCGATGTTGTCCAGCCCGACACCGAGCCGGCCGACGATGCGGCAGCGCTGCAATGCGGCCAGCAAATCGCCGCGCACCTGGGTTCGGTTGCGCACGATCAGCACATCGGCGCTCGCGGCCTCGCGCTTCAGGCGCGCGCCATCGTCCACCAGCGTGGCGTCGTACAGCACCTCGTGTTTCGTGGCCAGACCAGCGACGGCGCGCTCGCCCATGAACTCGGTGATGACGATCTTCAATCGTGGCTCCAAACCGTGGTCAAGCAAACACCGCGGAACCGGCTTCGCCGGGCCGCTGGTGTGCCTTGCAGGCCGCGCCAGGCCAGTGGCCCGGCTCCTCGCCAGGCACGAAAGGTCCACTGGACCTTGTCGTGTCCGGGCTCTGCCCCCTTGAGCGGGAGCGGCGAAGCCGCTCCGGGGGTGGGTACATCACGCGCTTTCGAACAGCCGCGTCAGCACGAACTCGCGGTGTCCCAGCGCCTCGGCCGCGGTCAGGCGGCCGTTGGCGGTGCGCAGCATGCAGTCGAGCAGTTGGTCGCCGGCCTCGTCGAGTGTGATCTCGCGCTGCAGCAAGCCCGAGGTGTCGACATCCACATGCTCGCTCATCAGCCGCACCGTGCGCGGGTTGGCGCAGATCTTGATGACCGGCAGGATGGGGTTGCCGATGACGTTGCCCTGGCCGGTGGGGAAAAAATGGACCGCGTAGCCGGATGCCGCGCACAGCGTCACCATCTCGGCCGCGGCACTGCTCGAATCCATGAACCACAGGCCCGGGTGGGTCGGCATTTCGGCCTTGTCGATGACGCCGTCGACCGTGCACTTCTTGCCGATCTTCTGGATGTTGCCGAGCGCCTTTTCCTCGATGGTGGTCAGCCCGCCGGCGATGTTGCCCTTGGTCGGCTGGCTGTCGGACAGGTCGCTGGTCTTGTGGCGATTGATCACGTCCTGGTAGCGGTTGAACATGAACATGAAGCGCTCGCGCACGCTGTCGCTCGCACAGCGCGCGGCGACGATTTGCTCACCGCCGGTCAGCTCGGTGGTCTCGCCGAAACAAAGCGTGCTGCCCAGCGGGTGCAATTTGTCGAAGGCGTTGCCCACGGTCGGGTTGGCGCCGCAGCCGCTGGTGGTGTCGCTCTCGCCGCACTTGGTCGAGACCCACAGCTCGTGGATCGCACAGGCCTCGCGCCGCTTTTCGCTGGCCCATTGCACGTACTCGCGTGCCGCCCTGCTGGCGCGCAGGATGGTGTCGTGGTCGCCATGGCCTTCGATGCCGAAGCCAACCACCGGCTTGCCGGTGGCCTTGATGCCGTCGACCACTTGTTGGGTCCAGCCGTCTTCGATGCCGATGACGACGACCGCCGCCACATTCGGGTTGCAGCCGGTGCCGATGAGGGTGCGAAAGTGCAACTCCAGATCGGCGCCGAACTGCAAGCGGCCATAGGGGTGCGGGATGGCCATTGCGCCCTTGATGTTGTGCGCCACGGCTTCGGCCGCCGCATTGGACAGGTCGTCCAGCGGCAGGATGATGACGTGGTTGCGGATGCCGACCCGGCCGTTTTCACGCCGGTAGCCGAGGAAGGTGGTGGCTTTGGAGATGATGGACATGAGGTTGCTTTCGTTCCCAAGGAGTCGAATTTGGTGTGCCAGTGGGCGTAGCGAGCGGACGGCAGGCTAGGCGCGAACCGGAGCAAGGCAAGTGCCTTGCGAGGATTCGCAACGACGCATGGCGTTCGCGCAGTAGCCCAATGGCATACCAAATCACCAGCGCTTCGTCTTAATGTTCTGAACGTGGGCGTGTTCGCCCGCCTTGATGGGCGCGACCACCTTGCCCATGTCGATGCCGTACTTCAGCACCGTATCGCCCACGGCCATGTCCTTCAACGCCACCTTGTGACCGATCGGAATGTCCTGGCTGGCCTGGACGCTGATGGTCTTGTCTTCGTCCATGATCCAGCCGGTCAGCGAAGCGCCGGCCTTCACCCCCTCGACCACCACCACGGCCACGGTGTCCCTGGCGTCGTGCAATACAAAGTGAATCATTGGCAACCCTTTCACAAGCGCCGATCCAGCGCCAGGCGGTGATCTTAGGCTGCGGCCGGGCACGGCCCGCGGGACGGCGGCGTGCTCGTGGCGTCGCGCGCACCGGCCAGAAAGGCAACAGGAGAGCTTGCTTTAAGCTGTGGACATGGACAAACGCACCGAACTCACCGCCCGCAATTTCCCGAGTGCGCAAGAGGACGCCGAAGCGGTCCAGGCCCCGACGCGCTATGGCGGGCCGCAGAGCGCCTACCGGCTGGCCTTCACCGACACCGAATTCCTGCTGCGCGAAGAACTGCGCCCGGTGCGCATGCAACTCGAACTGCTCAAGCCGGAGATGGTGCAGCGCGAACAGGGCATCGAGTCGACCATCGTGATTTTCGGCAGCGCCCGCATTCTGCCGCCCGACGTCGCGGCGCGGCAGTTGGCGCTGGCGCGCGGCGCGGCCGATCCGGCCGCGCAGAAGCGTGCCGAGATGCAGGTGCAGATGTCGCGCTACTACGATGAAGCGCGGCGCTTTGCCGAAATGGTGACGGTGCGCTCGCGCCACCACGACACGCCGATCTACGTGGTCACCGGCGGCGGCCCGGGCATCATGGAGGCCGGCAACCGCGGTGCGTTCGAGGCCGACGGCAAGAGCATCGGCCTGAACATCGTGCTGCCGCACGAGCAGGCGCCCAACCCCTACATCACACCGGAGCTGTGTTTCCAGTTCCACTACTTCGCACTGCGCAAGATGCACTTCCTGATGCGCTCGATCGCGCTGGTGTGCTTCCCCGGCGGCTTCGGCACCCTGGACGAGTTGTTCGAGACGATGACGCTGATCCAGACCGGCAAATGTCGGCGCCGACCCATCCTGATGTTCGGGCGCGACTTCTGGACCCGGCTGATCGACTTCGACCTGCTGATCGAAACCGGCATGATCGGCGCCGACGATGTGAGCCTTTTCCAGTTCGTCGAAACCGCCGAAGAGGCCTGGGGCCAGCTCGAGGCCGAGTACGGATTCGATCTGCCCGCAACCCAAACCGGCGACCTGGCGGTCGACATCTGAGCTCGCCCCCATGAACAAATCAGTCAGCCTGATCGGCGCCCCCACCGACATCGGCGCCGGCAGCCGCGGCGCCAGCATGGGGCCCGAGGCCCTGCGGGTGGCGGGCATCGTCTCGGTCCTGCAGGGGCACGGGCTGGAGGTGCTGGACCGCGGCAACCTCGGCGGCCCGGCCAACCCGTGGCTGCCACCGGTCGACGGCTACCGCCACTTGAATGAAGTGGTGGCCTGGAACCAGGCGGTGCACCAGGCCGTGCATGCCGAGTTGACCCACGGCCGCCTGCCCATTCTGCTGGGCGGCGACCATTGCCTGGGCATCGGCTCGATCAGCGCGGTGGCCAGGCACTGCCGCGACACGGCCAAGAAGCTGCGCGTGTTGTGGCTGGACGCGCACGCCGACTTCAACACCAACACCCTCACCCCCAGCGGCAACATCCACGGCATGCCGGTGGCCTGCCTGTGCGGCCACGGCCCGAAGGAGTTGATCGAGATCGGCGGCCTGGTGCCGGCGATCAACCCGAAGGTGCTGCGCCAGATCGGCATTCGCAGCGTCGACGCCGGCGAGAAGCGCCTGGTGCACGAGGCCGACCTGGAGGTCTTCGACATGCGCTACATCGACGAGATGGGCATGCGCCACACGATGGAACTGGCGCTGGCCACGATCGACGCCAACACCCACCTGCATGTGAGCTTCGACGTCGACTTTCTCGACGCCGACTTCGCCCCCGGCGTGGGCACCACCGTCAAGGGTGGGCCGACCTACCGCGAGGCGCAACTGTGCATGGAGATGATTGCCGACACCGGCCGGCTGGCATCGCTGGACGTGATGGAGCTGAACCCCGCGCTCGATGTGCGCAACCGCACCGCAGAGGTGGCGGTCGACCTGATCGAAAGCCTGTTCGGCAAGAGCACGTTGATGCGCAAGTGAATTCGGCGCTGGGCCGTGACTCGCGTGCCTCCAGCCTCGATGGACTGTTTCCAACCCGCCATCACTCGACGGCCGGCACTATTGCACACGCGGCGCCGGATTGATCGGAAGTTCGCCATTTTGGCGCATTCGGTGGTACTGCTTCAGAGCTGCCGCGCCACTACAGTGCGGTTCAAGCGATGTGAGCTCGCAATGAGTTGCCACCGGCCGCAGCGGCCGCAGGCTGACCGGGTGCTCGACCAGTGACGATTTTTAACGCGCGCCTTGCTGACTCAATGGGTGAGCCAGTGAGGGGCGATGATCGATTCACTGCGACAGGAGGTGAACCATGGCGATGAACCGAGTGCAATTTCAGCCGGGGCTTTCGATGGCCGAGTTCTTTGATCACTACGCAAGCCAGGACCAAACGCTGCTCGGCGCCGATCATGAATCCACCGTCAAAGGGGGCAATGCCACCAGCGTCAAGCTGTCGCAGTTCAAGGAGGTCTGCACGTTGCTGGGCAACCTGAAGACCGCGCTCAGCGGCACGTACCACGCCTTCGACTTAGTCAAGTACGCCCATCGCTGCCTCGCCGAATCACAGTCTCGGTTCAATCGTCGATTCAGTCTCGCCGCCAATTTGCCGCGCTTGCTGCACGCCGCTGGCGTCACCTCGCCTCGCAACAGCCCGTTCATTCGGGCGGCTGTGTCTTGTCGCTCATCTGGAGGCACGTTAGAGTTAATCCAATGAGCCCAGCGACACCCAATCAATTACCACTCGTCAGCGTCGCGATCCCGGTCTACAACGGGCAAGACACAGTGGCGCAAACCCTGCGCAGCGTCCTGGCACAAACGCACCACAAACTGGAAATCATCGTCGTTGACGATGGTTCCACCGATGGCACTTGGCAGATCTTGCAGTCGTTTGGCGATGCGATTCGCGCCATCCGGCAACCCAATGGAGGCCTCGCGGCAGCCAGGAATTCTGGTGTTCATGCAGCCACTGGGGAGTTCGTCGCGCTGCTGGATGCCGACGACCTGTGTGAACCAGAACGAATTGCCTGCCAGGTTCAATTTCTAACCCAGCATGCGGATGTTGTGCTTTGTTGCTCGGATTTCAGCGCCTTCGACGCCGACGGTCTGGTCGCTCCCAGCTACGCCGCGACCTACTACAGCCGTTGCAGTGCCACCAACGGCGGTGCGATGGCGCGCTATCCGAATCGTGGCAGCATGGACATTGAGAATTGCCTGGCCCGCCCGCCGGGCCACTCCGTGATCGTGCCGACCTGCTTCGGCGCGGCGTACAAAGAACTTGCCCTGGGCAATTTCGTGCATCCTCCGACCGTGATGTTCCGGCGTACCGTTCTCAAGGAAGCAGGCGATTTCGAACTGGGGGCAAGAACCATTTGCGACTGGGACTGGCTGGTCAGGGTGGCGCGCGTCGGCGCAATCGGGTACATCGACAGGCCGCTGCTTCGATACCGGCTGTCGGCCAAGCAAATGTCGTCCAGCGGGCGAACCCTGACCGATTCCTTGCATGTGGCCAAGCGCATCTGCGATCGTGACGCAGAACTTTGGAAACGGCAGCCGGATCGGTTCCGCAATCTGTTCGGCGAGTTGTGCGCGGACGCCGCGAGTGTCCAGGCAGGCACG
>JAYSVE010000647.1:0-3538 GCA_043718725.1 Methylibium sp. | reverse complement strand
CGGCTCGTAGATGTCGGCGAGCTTGTCGATGACGAATTCCAGTTCGAGAAGCTGCTTCTCGGTGCTGGCGTGAGGCAGCGCCTTGCCCTTGTTCCATCGAGAAACGGTCTCAGGGCGCACGTTCAAGACGTTGGCTACGTCGGACGACCGCATGGCTCCCTTTGTTTGGATGGCTTTCAGGCGGCGTGCAATCGCGTTGCTCATGGCATGCCTCTATAGGTGGTTTGGTCGTGGGGAAGGAGGCGCATCAGAGCATGCCGCTGCGAGCGATGCGCGTCACCGGGTGACGGGCGAACGACGAGTCGCGACGCTTCTTGCCGTAGGGGCCGAGTGTGGTCCGCAGATCGTTCAGCCGCTTGGCCTGCCTGGCTGTCTTCAGCGCCAGGTCGTCCGGTAGCGACAGCTTTGCGGCCACCAATGCCGCGTCGCTCGCCGGCCGCAGGTGCTCTTCCAGGAACTGCGAGGGGCGAATCAGGGGCCAGGCGGACGAGCCGCAAAGGGGTGGACATGACGAACCTCGCAGAGCTTGCTAAGTTCAAATATAGCGCTTTAAATAGCGATAGTGAAATACATATAAATTGACATTTAACGTGCGCTCTTGTTGACGATCGAGAGGAAGTCGAGAAGCCAAGCCTCTTGGCCTGGGGCGCCGTTACAGCATGGGGTACGCGCTGTGCGCGCCGAGTCTGGGGCTCGGTCTTTCAGTAACTCCCCCTGACGCGAGCAGTCCAGATAATTGTCGGCCGCCGCGTGATGCTTTTCGGTTGCATGACTTCACGCCGTTTGCTATCTTGGTAGGAATTATTCCTACCGCTTGGAGTGCGCCCATGACTGCGGAAAAAATCAGCATCGCCTTGCCGCCCGAGATGGTGGCCATCGTCCGCGGTTCGGTCGCCACCGGCGAGTACGCATCGAGTAGCGAAGTCGTCCGCGATGCGCTGCGCGACTGGACGCACAAGCGCCGCCTGCGTCAGCAGGGGGTGGTCGAGCTGCGCCAGGTTTGGCAGGAGGCGATGCGCGATAAAAGGCCGCGTGCCAACGTCGACGATGTGCTCGACCGGCTTGAGCGGAAGTACCAGGCCATTGCCGACGCCGCAGGTCCGGCAAAGTGATGCGGCTGGAACTCTCGGCCTTCGTTGAAGCTGATCTTGCGGCGCGACACTCAGCGTGGCGACTGCGACGAGGTTTCAGGCAACCACTTCCAGGCCGCGTTTTTGCACGAGGTGCAGCAGCTTGAGGGCCGTGCCCGTGGGGCGCTTCTGGCCGATCTCCCACTTCTGGACCGTGGAAAGGCTGGTGTTCAGCAGCGCAGCAAAGACCGCTTGGCTCACGCGCGAGGCTTCGCGGATTTGCTTGATTTGCATGGGCTCCAGCGGCTCGACCGGAGGCAAGCACAGGCGGTCGAATTCGCGCAGGGTCACCTGATCCATCACGCCGGCCTTGTGCAGGCCCGAGGCGGTCTCGTGGACGGCTTCAAGAATCGCTGACTTCGTCTTGCGCATCGCAATCTACCTCTATCAATTCACCGGCACGCTGTGCCTTGTCGAGCGCCTGTGTCGTCAGTGACAGCAGGTGAGCAGCCAAGGTCTTCAAGGCTTGTTCTTCGTCCTTGTCGATGTTGCTGCGCTCGTTCTTCGGGAAGCCGAACACGAAGACCCAGCGGGCTCCCTTGTTCGTGGCGACCAGCGTGCGAAAGCCGCCACTCTTCCCCTGCCCCGGCCGGGCAACTCGCTTTTTCAGCAGCCCGCCGCCAAGGTCCGCGTCATACAGCCCTGCCGCCATCTCGCGCACGGCGGCGCAGAGGCTGGACGAAGTCAGCCCTTGTTTTCGGGCCCAACGGTCGAACCAGCGGTTCTTGTAAATTTCCATGCCCTGTCCCCGATCAAAATCATAGCACTAAGTGCTATGTTTTGGCGAACCAAAACTGCCAGCGCTCAACCCGTTGTGGCATCCCCTCTCGCGTACCGCCATCAGTCCGGGTGCTACGCGCTGTGCGCGCTGAGCCTGGGTCTCGGCCTGCCGGTAACGCCCCCTGATGCGAACAGCCCATCCAGCGGCATCGGCTTCGCCCATGCCGTGAGGGACAGGCCGCGACGGGTACGCCGCCGCCTGTCCGGTGACGAGGCACGGGTTCAAGGCTGCGCCTCCAACCCGTGCCGAAGGCGCTCTGTGCCCTTCCCTACTCTGCTTCTTTCATGAAATAATCTATTCATCACATCATGAAAGGATGTTTTCATGAAAACAATCATTATCACTTCTCAGAAGGGCGGCAGCGGCAAGACCACCCTCGCGACGCACTTGGCCGTCGAGGCGGAGCGCAAGGGCGATGCGCCCGCCTGGCTCGTCGATACCGACAAGCAAGGCACCTTGAGCTTGTGGCACGAGCGCCGTGAGGCGGAAACGCCGCAGCGTGCCGATGTGCCCTTCTCTCGCCTTGCCGCCGGCCTGGCCACGCTGGCCGAGCGTGGCGCGGCCTATTGCTTCATCGACACCGCCCCCACGATTTCGGAGCAAAGCACTTCCCTGCTCCACCTTGCCGACCTGGTGCTGATCCCGGTACGCCCCTCGCCCGCCGACTTGTGGGCCGTGTCTGAGACCGTCACGCTGGTGAAGGAGGCGGGCAAGCCCTTCCTGTTCGTCATCACCCAGGCCAAGCCGCAAGCCAGCATCACCGCACAGACCATCGCCGCCTTGTCCCAGCACGGCCGCGTGGCGCAGGCCTTCATTGCCGACCGGGTGCCCTATGCCGTGGCCATGACCGGAGGCCGAACCGCGCCGGAGCTGTCGGCCAAGAGTCCCGCCGCCGAGGAGATCGCGGCCTTGTGGCTTGACGTGAAATCATGTTTTCATGAAAATACAAAATCAACAATGAGAACTGCCCATGGCTAAAGCTGTTGCCCTGTCCGCCGCCGACCTCACGCCGAGCAAGCCCCGCCTGGCGAGTGCAACGCGGCAACGCGGTGTCGTGCCGTCCGCCGAACTCATCCCGCTGCAATTCCGCATGTCGCCGGAGTTCGTGCGCGCCTTCAAGCAGGCTGCGCTCGACCGGGACATGAAGTTGAATGAATTGCTGAATGAATGCTTTCATGAATTCATGAACAAAGCGTGATTTGTTCGGAATGACGGAGCAGGGCAGGGCGGGGGGAAACATGGCCACCAAAGGCGACAAAGCCATCGACGACAAGCTGGCGCGGATGAAAGTAGTCTCGCGCCAGCGCGAGGCCGCCCAGGTCATCCAGTTGCCGCTGTGGCCGGAGCCGAAGCGCGGGACAGCCAACAGCTTCATCCGCTCGGCGCTGTTCGCCGCGATCCAGAGCAAGGACAGGGTGTTTCTGAAAGAGGCGACCCTGGCCAGCCAGAAGGGCATCACCGTCAAGTTCACGGGTGAGCAGCTGAACCAGGAGGACCTGAGCGTCTGGGAAACCTTCGCCCACCTGGCGCGACAACATCCCCTTGGCCACCTGTCCGAGTTCACTGCACACGGGCTGTTGAAGTCGCTGGGGATGCACACCGGTCTGAGCCAGCACAAGCAACTGCA
>JAYSVE010000646.1:0-3538 GCA_043718725.1 Methylibium sp. | reverse complement strand
CACGCAGGAACTCGCTGATGACCTCCGGTTCATCGCCCACCAGGTCCCGCAGCACGCGCACATCCAGCAGCGGCGCGTGCGCGGTCGCCACCGCCTGCGCGGGCGCCGGCGCCGACACTTGCGGCGTGGGCCCGACGGTCGCCGGCATCCAGTGGTGCAGCATCGCCTTGAGGGTCGCAAGCTGCACCGGCTTGGTCATGTAGTCGTCCATGCCCAGTTCAAGACAGCGTTTGGCTTCGCCCTTGAGCGCGTTGGCGGTCAGGGCCACGATGGGCATGCGCCGCTGGCCCGCCTCGGCCTGGCGGATGGCGGCCGTCAGCTCGTAGCCATCCATCTCTGGCATGTGCAGGTCGGTCAGCAGCAACGGGTACGGGCGTCGCCGGGTCCATTCGAGCGCCTCGCGCCCGGTGCGGGTGATCTGGGCCGTGAAGCCTAGCAGTTCGAGCTGCTTGAGCAGCACCTTCTGGTTGATCTCGTTGTCCTCGGCAACCAGGATCAGGCGGCCCTGGGCGCCGGCGTCGGCCAGCGACAGCGGCGCGGGTGGCGGGTCAGGGTCCATCGGCGACGGCGCCTCTGGCGCGTCCGGGGTGAGGCGCCCCGAGGCCAGTGCCACCGCCGTCAAAAAGGCGGCGCGGTGCAGGACATTGCCGTCCAGGCTCACAAGATCGCTCGCCTGGACCCGCGGCTCGCGCCGGCGCCCGCGCTCGATGACGACAAAGCGCGCCTCCAGGTGGGTCCGGGCGCCGCACGCGGCGCGCAATTCGGTCAGCGTTCGGGTGTCGTCGCCTTCGGCAATGACGCCGATCCAGGGGCCCGGCCCCAGGCTGGCCAGCCACTGCCCGGCCGCCGCCAGGTTCTCAACGTGTTGCACCGTGGCGCCGCTGTGCGCCAGGTAGACGGCCAGGTCGATGGCCGGCGTCAGCGGGCCACCCAGCACCAGGCAGCGCAGGCCGGCCAGCCCGAAGGCCGGCGGCTCGCAGGCGGCGGGCGCAATCGTCAGCGGCAAACGCACGGTGAAGGTGGCACCGCGTCCCGGCTGGCTGCACACGTTGATCGTGCCCCGCATCAGCCCGACCAGGCCGTGCGAAATGCTCAAGCCCAGGCCGGTGCCGCCAAAGCGCCGCGTGGTGCTTTCGTCGGCCTGCGTGAACGGCGTGAACAGCCGGGTCAGCGTTTCTTCATCCATGCCGATGCCGTCGTCGGCCACGCTGAACTCCAGCAGCACCTGGCGCGGGCCCTGCTCGACCAGGTCGGCGCGCACGCAGACCCGGCCGGCGCGACCCTGGGCGCTGCTGAACTTGATGGCGTTGCCGGCCAGGTTGAGCAGCACCTGGCGCAGCCGGGTCGGGTCGCCCAGCACCCGCGCGGGAATCAACGGGTCGGTAAAGAGGGTCAACTCCACCCCCTTGTGGCCGGCCAGGTGGTCCAGGGTGTCGCAAACGCTTTCCACCACGGCGCCGACGTCCATCGGTTCCTGGTCGACCTGAAAATGCCCAGCCTCGATCTTGGAGAAGTCGAGCACGTTGTCGACGATGGCCAGCAGCGCATAGGCCGACTCGCGCACCGTCTTGACGATCTCCAACTGCGCGCTCTTCAGGTGGCTTTGCTCCAGCACCTCGATCATGCCGACCACGCCGTTCATCGGCGTGCGGATCTCGTGGCTCATCGCCGCAAGAAAGGCCGACTTGGCGCGATTCGCCTGCTCGGCTTCGTCGCGCGCGCGCACCAGCTCCACGGTGCGCGCCGCCACGTTGGTTTCGAGTTCTTCGTTGTGGCGCAGCAGCGCGGCCTTGGCCCGCTCGCGCGCGCTGATGTCCAGCACATGGGCGACCGTCATCCGACCCTCGGCGGTGTCCAGGACGCGCAATTGAACCTGCACCGGAAATGCGCTGCCGTCACGTCGCCTGGCCCAAATGTCCTTCGATCCGTCGTCGATCGGGCCGTCAAATTCGGCTTTGGCGAAATGCCGGAACTGGGCCTCATGGGCCGCCCGTTGCTCGTCGGGAAGCAGCACCCCCAGGGGCTGGCCGTTGAGGGCCTGCGGCCCCCACCCGAACAGGCGCTCCGCGGCGCGGCTGCTCTTGAGGATGCGGCATTCGCCATCGACCAGAAAAATCGCCGAGGGGGAGCCGTCGAACAGGTCGCGAAACTTCTTCGCTTCGCGTTCGCGCACCAGTTCGGCGCCGACCCGCAGGGCCAGCAGCGGCAGCAAGGTTTGCACCGCCTCGATGTTGCGCAACCTGCGTCGCGACATGATGGCCAGCACGCCCAGCGGCGAGCCGTCCGCGGTGGCGTTGCCGAGCTGAACCGCGGCATAGGACTCGATGCCCATCGTGGCCAGCAGCTCATCGTCGGGAAAGCGCTGTTGCACCTGTTCGGCATAGACGCACAGATTGCTGGACCTCACCGTGTCACAGGGCGTGCCCGCCAGACTGTAGGAAAAGTCGGCCACGAATTCGCCATCGACACACACGGCGCGGGTGTTGAACCGGCGGGTCGACCCGCCGGCCGCCTCGGCGATGAGCGCAAGCTCCACGCCGAGCAGTTCGGTCAGGGTCTGGGTCATCTGGCGCAGGAAGGCGTCGCCGGTGAGGTCGGTGTTGAGGGCTTGCAGGGCGACCCGGGTCAGCCAGCGCAGGTGGATGTCTTCGACGACCGCCACCCTGCAGGCCACCGCCCCGGCGGCATCGCGCACGACGCCGGCGGCCAGGCTGACCCACAGGGGCTCGCCGTTCTTGCGCAGGTAGCGCTTCTCGAATCGGTAGTGCTGGACTTCGCCGCTCAGCAGACGTTGGCGCAGGACCAGGTCCTCGGCCAGGTCATCGGGGTGGGTGAGTTCGTTGATGGTCTTGCGGGTGAGTTCCTCTTCTGAATAACCGAGCATGTCGCACAGGTGCTGGTTGCAGCGCAGAAAGCGGCCCTCGGGCGACGCATGGGCGATGCCGACCGCGGCGTGGTCGAAGGTGTTGCGGTACTGGGCGACGCTGGCCTGCAGCGCGTCCTCGGCCGCGGCGCGCAAGCCGGCGGCGCGCTCGAGGCGGAAGAAATACCAACTGGCCACCGCCGCCAGCGCCAGCAGCATGGCGATCGACAGCGCGAGGTTGCCTGCAGCCTCATTGCGCCAGCCTGCCAGCACCTGCGCCTTGTCGAATTGCACGACGATCACGAACGGGTAGGCACGCGAGGCGCGGTAGGCCGTCAAGACCTCCCGGCCATCCTCCAGGCGCTGTTCGAAGCGACCGAATTCACTCTGGGCAAGCCGAGTTGCGGCAAGCATTGCACCCTCGCGGCCCCCCGGCATCCGCGTCGGGTGGGTGGACAGCAGCAGCGTGCCGTCGTAACGCAGCAATTCGACCGTGGCATGCGCGGGATCGAGGACCTGGCTGTAATGGTTGATGAAGAAGTCGCCGTTGACCGCGGCCAGCATGGTCACGCCGGCGCCGTCGGCCCGCACGACATCGCGGGCCACCGGCAGGAAAGCCGGTGCGTCCGTGCCGGACGCGGGTTCGGGTTGGCTGGTCTGGCCATCGTAGAAGTC